>DASQDJ010000046.1:0-3112 GCA_035634215.1 Solirubrobacterales bacterium
ACATCCCCGTGGGATGTCCTTTCGCGTTTTTGGGGGGATCGTCGCCTGCACGGCCGTTTGCAATTTTTGGCCAGCTGACCAGGATTGCTTGCCCGGCCCATCTGGAGCGTCTACGTTGTGCCTGCAAGTCGCGGGTTGACCGGCGCCAGGACGCAGGGAACCGAGCGGCTCGCGTGAATTCCAGTGCAGGCCGATCCAAGCGATCGGCGGTGAGATATGGAAGAGAAGCGCCCGACACCGTTGATCATCGGCCTCGAGCTGGTGCTCCTGGCCGTCATCGCGCTGGCCGCCGTCGTGCGCGGCTCTTACGCCGACTGGGACCCGGCGCTGTTCGGCATCCTGCTCGGCTTCTCGATCTTCAGCGACCTGACGGCGATCGAGACCGAATCGAAACTGAAGATCTCCGGCAGCTTCCTGGCGCTGGTCCTGGCGATGGTCTTCCTCGGCGGGACGCCGGCGGCGATCATCGGCGTCACGTCCATCCTCGTCGGCTGGCTGCGCTGGCGCGACGAGCCGCACGACCTCCTCAACAACCTGGTCACCTACTCGGCCTTCCCGCTGGTCGGCGGCTGGGCCTTCCGCGAGACGATCGAAGTCGTCGGCGTAAGCGCCGCCGACCCCGCCTTCTACCCGCTCGTCTTCGGCGTCTTCATGGTCGCCCTGGCGATCAACTTCACCAGCGTCGCCGCCTACACCTGCTACCTGGAGCGCAGCTCGTTCGTCGAGAAGACGCGCACGGCGCTGTTGCCGCTGCTGCCGTCCGAGATGGCGGCCGCGCTGATGGCTGTCGGCGTCGCCTTCATCTACAACGAGATCGGGCTCGCCGGGGTCGCCCTCTTCGGCATCGTGCTGATCACTTTCCAGTACCTGCTCGGCGCCCTGATCGTCTCCCAGCAGCGGTCCGAGGAGCTGGGGCGGCGCAGCAAGCAGCTCGCCAGCTTCCAGGTCGGCATGCTGAGCGCGCTCCTGCGCACGCTCGACCTGCGGGACCAGATGACCGCTCGCCACAGCGCCGCGGTGGCGCGCTACTCGCGGGCAATCGCCCAGCGGGCCGGTTTCTCGCGCCGTGAGGAGGAGCTCGTCCACATCGCCGCCCTCCTGCATGACATCGGCAAGTTCATCCTTCCCGACCGGATCCTGAAGGCCAACGTGCCCCTCACCGACGAAGACTGGATGCTGATCCGTCGCCACCCGCAGCAGGGCGCTCGCGTCGTCTCCTCGCTCGACGGCTACGGGCCGGTGGCCGAGATCATCCTCGCCCACCACGAGCGAATCGACGGCAAGGGCTATCCGCGAGGCCTGAAGGGGGACGACATCCCGGAGCTGGCCCGGATCATCTCGGTCGCCGATACCTACGACGTGATGACGGCGCGCGACTCCTACCGCACGCCCACCTCCAGCTACGAGGCGATCCAGGAGCTGCGCCGGGTCGCCGGCAAGCAGCTGGACGCACGGTTCGTCGAGATCTTCATCGAGCTGCTCGAGGGTGAGGACGTCTCATTCCGCCATGGCGAGGAGGCCGACTTCGAGCGCGAGCTGGCGCTCGAAGCGCGGATCGCCGAGACGGCCAGCCCTGGCGCCGAGCCGGGGCGCTTCCAGATGCCGCGCGTCGGCGTCGGCTGAGCAGGGCGGGCGATACGGTTCGGCGCATGCGCGCCGTCACGTTCCAGGCACCGGGCGAGGTTCGGATCGAGGAGAAGCCGGCGCCGGAGCCGGTCGCCGCGGACGATTGCGTCGTCCGGGTCGAGGCGAGCGGGATCTGCGGCTCCGACCTCCACATCTACCACGGCCGGGTGCCGGTCGAGCCGGGTTTCACGATCGGCCACGAGTTCGTCGGCACGGTGGTCGCGGCCGGCCCCGAAGTCGAGCGGGTCGCCAGCGGCGATCGGGTGCTGGGCTGCTTCCACACCGCCTGCGCGACGTGCCGGGGCTGCCTGCGCGGCGACTACCACCGCTGCGAGAAGGGCCGCACCTTCGGCCACGGCTCCCACCTCGGCGACCTGCAGGGCGCTCAGGCGGAGCAGCTGCTGGTGCCGCGCGCCAACCTCACTTTGCGTCGTGTGCCCGAGGGAATGTCCGACGAGGTCGCGCTGTTCGCCGGCGACGTGATGGGGACCGGCTACCACGCGATAGCCCACGCCGGGATGCGGGCGGGCGACTCGGTCGCCGTGCTCGGGCTTGGCCCGGTTGGGCTGTGCGCGGTCCAGGCGGCGCAGGCCGCCGGCGCGACGCGGGTCTTCGCGGTCGACTCGGTTCCGCAGAGGCTCGAGATGGCGGCGCGATTCGGGGCGACGCCGCTCCACCTCGACGAGGACGACCCGAAGCGCGCGGTGCGGGCGGCGACCGACGGAGCGGGGGTGGACGTGGTCGTCGACGCGGTCGGCGACCCTGGGCCGCTGGCGATGGCGGTCAGCCTGGCGCGCGACGCCGGAACTGTCTCCGGAATCGGCGCCTACGCCGGCAAGGGTGAGGTGCCGATCGGGCTCGCCTGGCTGAAGGGCCTCACCCTGCGGCTCGGCCTCGCCAACGTGATCGCCCACGTCGATCGAGTGCTGGCTCTGATCGACGCCGGAAAGCTCGATCCCGCGCCGCTGGTCACCCACCGCATGAAGCTCGACGAGGCGGTCGAGGCTTACCGCGTCTACGACAACCGCGAAGCGCTCAAGGTCGTCCTCACCCCGTAGTCGACCCTTCCCAGAGGGAAGCGCACTGTGCTAGTTGACTAGGTCGGACCCCGACGCTACTGTGCTGCCCCAGTGGCACAAGCGGCGCCGCCCCAGAACCCCTTCGCGACCGACCCGACCGACGAGCTTCCGGTCGGCCTGCAGCTCAGCTGGCGCCTGCGGGCCCTGATCGCGACCGGGCGGCTCGCGGCCGGGGAGCGGCTGCCGAGCTTCCGCCGCCTCGCCGAGTGGGCCGGCGTCAACGTCAACACGGTGCGGGCGGTCTACGCCGGGCTGGAGGCCGAGGGCCTGGTAGTGAGCCGGCAGGGGCAAGGGACCTTCGTCTCCGCCGACGTCGAGACGGCGCCCGAGCTCGAGGAGATCGCGATCGGAGCTCTGCGCCGCGCCCGCGAGGCCGGTCTCGGCCCGCGCGAGCTGGCGATGGTCGC
>DASQDJ010000047.1:0-12597 GCA_035634215.1 Solirubrobacterales bacterium
GAGGGAGGGCGCGGGGCGGGCGGCGAGCAGAGCGAACGGCGCGACGACGGCGGTGGATGCCTTCACGGCGACCGCCGCGACGAGCGCAGCTCCGGCCGCCGCCTCGCGGGCGGCGAGCAGGGCGGCCACGCCGAGCACCGCCGCCAGCACCGCCAGCCCGTCGTTGTGGGCGCCGCCGACCACGTGGACGAGGACGAGCGGGTTGAGGGCGACGAAGGCGGCGGCCCGGAGCGGGTCGAGGCCCCGGGCCGGGGCGAGACGGCCGACGAGCGTCGCCAGCGCCAGGACGGACGCCGCCGCGAGCGCCTTCAGTGCCGCCACCGCCACGTCTACGGGCAGCCAGGCGAGGGGATAGGTGAGGACCGTGAAGAGGGGCCCGTAGGCGCTCGTCGCTTCGGTCCACTCGACCCGCGGGTAGACCGGGTCGGCCGGGGCGGCGGCCGGCGGGTGCACGTATGGGTCGAGTCCGTGGACGACGCCGAGCCGCGCGTAGTCGACGTAGCTGTAGACGTCGTGCGAGAGCAGGACGGGCGCGGCGGCGAAGCCGGCGACGCAGGCGACGATCGCCGTCCATACGACCCCTCGCCCGAGTTTCGGCGCGGCCGCCGCGAAACCGAGGTAGGCCGCGAAGCCGGCCCACATCAGGGCGTAGGCCAGCCCGGGACTCAAGTGGCGTCAACCGGCGCCGACGCCGCCGGTTTCCCCGCCCCCGCCTCCCCCGCCCCCGGCGGGTGACGATTCGGGCGCCGCTTCGGGAGTCGGCGTCGGTTCCTGGCCGGCGCCCGGGGCGTAGGCGTCGGGGTCGTAGCCGCCCGTCGCTTCTTCCCCTTTCCGCTGCGCTTCTTCGCTGTATTCGCTCGGTTCTTCAGCGCCTTCGTAGTAGCTGTCGTCTTCGTAGCTGCCGCCGCCCGACTGCGTGTACTTGCCGTAGTACGGCGCCCAGCTGACCGGCGTCTCCGGTTCGTCGAATTCTTCGCACTCGATTTCGCCGTTGACGTAGAGCGAGTTCCAGATCTGCGCCGGGAAGGTGCCGCCGAAGACGGTCGTGCCGTGGACGCTGGTCATTTCGATGTCGTTGGACTGCGGGTAGCCGACCCAGACCGCGGTCGAGAGGTTCGGCTGGTAGCCGGCGAACCAGGCGTCGGTGTAGTTGTCGGTGGTCCCCGTCTTGCCGGCCTGACCGCCGCACCCGGTGTAGGCGGAGGTGCCGGTGCCGCCGGTGATGTTGTCGCGCAGCAGCTGGGTCACCTCGTAGGCGACGCCTTCGGGCAGGACCCGCTTCGGGTCGGCCTGCTCGGGGCGGTCGACCCGGTCGCTGGGGAAGACGACGCGGGTGATCGCGATCGGCTTGCGGCGGATGCCGCCCGAGGCGAGGGTCGCGTAGGCCGAGGCCAGCTCGAGCGGCGACACGCCGATCCGCAGGCCGCCGATGCCCTCGGCCGGGATGCCGTCGAGTTCGGTCGTGATCCCCATCGACTTCGCGGTCTCGGCGACGTTCTCGGGCCCGACGTCGAGGTCGAGCTGGGCGAAGACGGTGTTGTCGGAGGCGACCGTCGCCTGCTGCAGGTTGATCGTCCCCTGGTAGCCCTCGTCGGCGGTCGCCACCTCCCAGTGGCCCCATTCGGGCAGGTCGAGGTTGAGCGGCATCGACGTGTAGTAGGTGGAATACGGGTCGATCCCCTGCTTGATCGCCTCGGTGAGGACGAACGTCTTGAAGGTCGATCCCGGCTGGCGCTTGCCCTGGGCGGCGAGGTTGAACTGGCTGTCCTCGTAGTTGGAGCTGGAGACCATCGCCTCGATGTGACCGTTGCGCGGATCGATCGCGACCAGCGCCGCTGCCGGGTCTTCGGAGTAGGGCAGCGCCGAGCGCATCGCTTCCAGCCCGACTTCCTGCAGCCCCGGGTCGACCGTCGTGTAGACGCGCAAGCCGCCTTTGCGGACCGTGTTCACCCCGTAGGCCTCGATTAGCTTGTCCTCGACGTAGTCGAAGAAGTAGGGCTGGCGCTGCACGAAGTACGTGTCGGAGAGCTTGATGCCGAGGCCCTTCTGCTGGCCTTCCTGGGCCCGCTCGCGGGAGATGTAGCCGAGCTTGGCCATGCTGGCGAGCACGTCGTTGCGCCGCTCGCGCGCTCCCTCCGGGTTGAGGACAGGGTTGTAGTCGGAGGGCGCCTGGGGCAGCCCGGCCAGCAGCGCCGCCTGCTCGAGAGTCAGCTTCCAGACCGGCTTTGAGAAGTAGATGCGCGAGGCGGCCTGGACACCGACCGCGGTGGTGCCGTTGATCGTCCCGTAGGACGCCCCGTTGAGGTACTTGCCGAGGATGTCGCGCTTGGAGAACTTCCTCTCGTATTCCACCGCCAGCGTCGCCTCCTGGATCTTGCGCTCCAGGTTGCGTTTCGGGTCGCTGATGCAGAGGTTGCGCATCAGCTGCATCGTGATCGTCGAGCCGCCCTGGACGACCTCGCCGGCCTCGATGTTCTCGATCAACGCCCGCAGGCCGCCCTCGTAGTCGATGCCCTCGTGCTCGTAGAAGCGCTCGTCCTCGATTGCCACCGTCGCGTAGCGAAGGTCGGTCGGTATCCGCTCGATCGAGACCGGCGTGCGGGCCTCTTCGGAGGCGATGTAGCCGAGCTTGCTGCCGTCGCCCGCGATCAGGATCGAGTTGCCGCCCCGCTCGATCGGGCGGCAGTCGGAGAGCGGCGGAGCGTCGGCGGCGACGTCGATCACCCAGGAGACCGCGGCGATCGCGCCGACGGTGCAGGCCGCGAGGGCGCCGGCCAGGACGAAGGCGACCTTGCTGCGGGCGCCGCCGTGGCGCCGGTGACGGCGTCGAGTGCGCTGCGTCATCAGGACAAGGGTACTTCGACGTCGACGCCGCTCAGGCCTGCGTGTCGCCGGTCGAATGGTTGTGCACGATCCCGTCCACCAGCTTCTGGTTTGGGATGACGATCGTGCTGGCGTCGCCGGGGTCGACGTAGGTGTAGGAGAGGGTGATGTCGATCACCCGGCCTTCGACCTCCTCGAAGCAGATGCGGTCACCGATCTTGATCGGCTGGGAGACCGCCAGCTGCACGCCCGCGATCATGTTGCCGAGCGTGTGCTGGGCGGCGAGGCCGATAATCGCCGCCAGCACCGCGGTCGAGGCGAGGATGCCGGTGGCGAGGCGGTTGAGCTCGGTGAATTGGGCGAGCGCGATCGCCGCCAGCACCAGGAAGACGACGAGGACGGCGAGCCGGCGCAGGAAGCGCAGCCGGGTCCGGGTGGACCGCGAGACCTGTGAGACTGCCGGCGACATGGAGGGCAAACTAGCTACCGCCCCGGGCGAGCGGCCGGCTCGCTTTCCATACGCGACGTGGGGGCCGGGGGCGGCGACGATCGGCCTCTTCGTCGCGCTCAGCGCCCAGACGGTCTCCGGCCTCGTCGCGTTCGCCTTCGAGCCGGGCGCGGAGGACTTCAGCACGGCGGCGATGGTCGTCCTGCAGACGTTCGGGGCGATCGCCTTCGTCGCGATCCCGCTCGTGATAGCGACGATGGGGCGGGTTCCCTTGGGCGACGCGCTCCGCCGCCTCGGCTTGCGCCGCTTCGACTCCTCGGCGGTGCCCTGGATGGGGGTCGCGATCGCCGCGTACCTCGCTTTCGCCGCGGTCTACGTCGCGCTCGTCGGGGAGCCCGAGCAGGAAGACGTCGCCGGCAGCTTCGGCAGCTGGCCGGTGCAGGTCCTGCTGATCGTGGTGGCGGCTCCGATCAGCGAGGAGATCTTCTTCCGGGGGATGATGTTCGGCGGCCTGCGGCGGCGCATGCCGACCCTCCTCGCCGCTTTGATCAGCGCCGTCGTCTTCGGCGGGCTGCACGCCGGCACCGGGGTGAGCGCCGTGCCGCCCTTGATCGCCTTCGGCTTCATCCTCGCCCTGCTCTACGAGAAGACCGGGTCCATCGTGCCGGCGATCCTGCTGCACGCGCTGAACAATTCCGTCGCCCTGGCCGCTCAGTAGCATCCGGCCCGTGAGTCGCCGCCTGTTCCCAGCTCTGGCCCTCGCGGCGGCATTGGCCTTCCCGGCTGGCGCGGGCGCCGCGATCCCAAAGGCGCCGCCGCCCCAGGGCCCGGCCCCGGCGACGGTGAAGGTCAAGCCGCTCGGGCTCGACGGCGGCAAGTCCCGCATCCTCAGCACGGTCCGAGTCGCCGGGACGCTGACGCCCTACGCGCCGAACCAGAAGGTCGCGATCACCTTCTTCCTGAACGGAAAGCCCGTCAAGCGGACGAAGGTGAAGGTCGGCAAGGGTAAGGGCGGCGGCGGCTCCTTCGACGCGCGGATAAAGATCAAGGAGGCGGGGGTGTACGCGGTGAGCGCCCGCCACGCACCGACCGCGCTGCTCGGCGGCGACCGCACGGTCCGCAAGAGCTGGCGGGTCAGCTTCCCGAGCCTGCGCCGGGGCAAGTGCGGGCCGGTCGTGCTCGCGTTCAAGAAGGCGATGCGCAAGATGGGCTACGTCGCCAACAGCGGCAGCTGCTTTGGCGGCAAGACGGCCCGCGGCGTGCTCGCCTACCGCAAAGTGAACGGGATGGCGCGCTCCATGCGGGCGGGCAAAGGCCTCGTCAAGCGGGTCTTCGCCGGTCGCGGCGGCTACCGGGTCCGTCACCCCGGCGCCGGCCGCCACGTCGAGGCGCCGCTCTCCAAGCAGGTGCTCGTCTTCGCCAAGGACGACAAGCCGTACGCGATCTACCCGATCTCCTCGGGCAAGTCCTCGACCCCGACCGTCACCGGCCACTTCCGCTTCATCCGCACCGAACCCGGCTACAACTCGCACGGGATGTACTACTCGTGGTACTTCTACGGCGGCTACGCCGTGCACGGCTACGAATCGGTGCCGGACTATCCGGCGAGCCACGGCTGCCTGCGGACGTTCATCGCGGACCAGCCCGAGATCTACAACCGGATTGAGTTCGGCGAAAGCATCTTCATCTGGTGAGGCCTCTCGGTGACTGAGCGGGCGCTACAAGCGGTCCTCGCTCTCGTCGCCGCCTACCACGCCGCGATCGGCGCTCTCGCCCTCCTGGCCCCCGACACGTTCTTCGAGGAGATCGGCGCCTACGGCGTCGAGAACTCGCATTACGTCGGCGACGTCGGCGCCTTCATCCTCGGCTTCGGGGTCGCGCTGGCGATCGCCGTCGGCCGGCCCGCCTGGCGGGCGCCGCTGCTCTGGTTCGGCGCCGCCTGGTACGGCTTCCACGCGATCAACCACGCCTTCGACACGGGCGAAGCGAGCAGTGAGGGGCGCGGCTGGGCCGACACGCTGCTGATCGCCTTCGGCGCCGTGGCGGCGGCCTGGCTGGCGCGCGTCTCCGAACGGCTGCGGCGAGCGACGCCGGGAGGTAGCGCCTCGTGAGGGTCTTCGTCGCCGGGGCGAGCGGAGCGCTGGGCCGGCCGCTAATCCCGCGACTGGTTGCCGCGGGGCACGAGGTGACCGGGATGACGCGGCGGCACGAACGGGCCGAGGAGATCCGCGCCGCGGGCGCGTCCCCGGCCGTATGCGACGTGTTCGACGGCGAGGCGCTGCGCGCCGCCGTCGCCGCGGCCCGGCCAGAGGTCGTGGTCCACGCGCTCACCGCGCTCCCCGCCAAGATGGACTGGAAGAAGGACCCGATCGGGCCGACCAACCGGGTGCGCACCGAGGGGACGCGCAACCTGATCGCGGCCGCGCGCGCGGCCGGCGCGCGACGAATCGTCGCCGAGAGCGTCGCCTTCTTCTACGCCCCGGTCGGCGACTGGGTCAAGGACGAGGAAGCGCCGCTCTTCGAGAGCGCGCCGCCGCCGTTCGCCGAGGCGGTCGGGGCGTTGCTCGACCTCGAGCGGCAGGTGGTCGGTGCCGAGGGCATCGAGGGAATCGTGCTGCGCTACGGCTGGTTCTACGGCCCGGGCACCCACTACGCCAGCGAGGGGTGGCAGGGGGAGGAAGTGCGCCGCCGCCGGCTGCCTATCGTCGGCGAGGGAAGCGGCACGTTCTCCTTCGTGCACGTCGACGATGCGGCCAGCGCGACCGTCGCAGCGCTGAGCAAGGGGACCGCCGGCGTCTACAACGTCGTCGACGACGAGCCGGCGCCGATGCGCGACTGGGTGCCCCTCTACGCCAAGGCGCTCGGCGCCAAGCCGCCCCGTCGAGTGCCGATATGGCTCGCCAGGTTGGTCGCCGGCCGCGCGGTCGCCGCCAACGCGACCGAGCTTCGGGGGGCCTCGAACGCCAAGGCGAAGCGCGAGCTCGGCTGGGCGCCGCGCTACGCGAGCTGGCGCCAGGGGTTTCGCGAGGCGCTCGGCTAGCGGGCGCCGCCTAGGATGGCGCCGTGACCAACTCAGAAGCAGCCAAGCGGCTGTTGCTGGCCGAACTGCGCGAGCACTCCCTCGTGCTCGGCGAGGTGACGCTGGCGAGCGGCGCCAAGGCCCAGTACTACGTCGACGCGAGGCGGGCCCTGCTGCGCCCCTCCGGCTTCCGCGCCGCCGGTGAGCTGATCGCCGCGACGGCGGGCGAGTGGGGGGCGACCGCGGTCGGCGGCCCGGCGACCGCCGCGATCCCGCCGGCCTGCGCGGCGCTCGCGGCGCCGGCCGGGGAGCGGCTCGTCGGCTTCTTCGTCCGCGGCGAGCGCAAGCGGCATGGCCTGCAGCGCTGGGTCGAGGGGCCGGTCGAGCCGGGCGCCCGGGCGCTCGTCGTCGAGGACACCGTCACGACCGGCGGCTCGACGGCCGAGGCTATCGGCCGGGTGCGCGAGCAGGGCCTCGAGGTCGTCGGCGTCGTCGCGGTGGTCGACCGGCTGGCGGGCGGCGGCGCGAAGATCGAAGCGGTTGCCGATGCCCCTTACCGAGCGCTGGTCACGATCGACGAGATTTTTCCCGACCGTCCGGACCGCCCATAAGTCCATCGCCCCAAGGTTTCAAGACGCCAGTGTTTATCATGGAGACGCTCGGAAAATGGGAGGCCGTGCATCTGCTCCCGGCTGCGCCATTTCGGCCGAGCATCAATTCGAAGCCGGGACCACACCATCAGCCAGCGCTCGCCAGACGACTTCGCCAAGGCCTTCGAGGCGGCGTTCGCTCGCTTGCAGGTCGCTGTCGAGCACGCCTCCTCGCAGAAGCGCGAGTGGCCCGCGAAGGCCGCGGCGGCGGTCGCCGCGACCCTCGAGTTCGCGGCCAACGACCCTGAGGCGGCGCAGCTCCTGACCAATGAGGCGCTGGCGCGCGGCGCCGAGGGCATCTCCCGTCACGAGCGGGTCATCTCCTACGCCGCCGACCAGCTCGCCACCGGCCGGGCGCTGCGCCCGGAGAACGCCCAGCTCCCCGAGATCACCGAGCGGGCGCTCGTCGGCGGCCTCGTGATGCTCATCGCCCAGCGTCTCGACCAGGACAAGCTCGCCGACCTCCCCGAGGCGACACCCGAAATGATCGAATTCGTCCTCACCCCGTACGTCGGCGCGGACGAGGCCAAGCGCATCGCCGGCAATGGCGACAGCGACCGCCCCTGACGGAGCACGCCCCGAGCAGGATTCGAACCTGCGGCCTACTCCTTAGGAGGAGCGACTAATCAGTCCTCCATTCGAATGGATATGAAGAGTCCGCTGAGGTGGGGATCTTCGGATGATTGAAGAGGACACAAGGGGGACTCCTCGTGGCGCGGTCTGTTCCCACCTTTATCCTCCCCGACAACGTCGATCCGTGTTCTCCCGAGTGGCCCCAGATTGAACTGCCCCCGATCTCAGCGCAGGAGAGCATCTTCTTCTTCCTCACGGCGGCGCTGCTCAGGGATCTGCTTTTCGTATGCCCCGATCTGCTCGTCGGCCCACTCGCGGCCGGCTCCTGCAAGCTTCTCGCGCCAGACTCTGAGGCGATCAAGCTGTCGCTGTAGGCCGAGGTGGTAGGGGCCCGCAACGGTCCCCAGCGAGTTGAAGTAGGCGGCGGATGCCTCGGTGAGCAAAACATCGCTCTCGCACTCCGTCAGGAACAGGATTAGGAACTCATCAGGCTCCTGCAGGCGGAAGTCGATATGGCGTACGAGGCGAATTTGGGCCGACTCGTCTTGAGCCTTGAACCACCTCCAGGTCTCCTCTGCGCCCCCGAACGCGGCGGCTCGACTCACGAGGCGAAAGCCCTCTGCCCAGATAGACCAGGCGGGATATGGAGGGG
The DNA here is from genome assembly GCA_035634215.1 of Solirubrobacterales bacterium. GTDB lineage: Bacteria > Actinomycetota > Thermoleophilia > Solirubrobacterales > 70-9 > VRUE01. The sequence goes on from DASQDJ010000047.1 coordinate 8,166, forward strand.
AGACCGCCTCCGTCAGAAGCTCCTTGGCCCAGGCCGAGGCCTCCCCAGGCGAGTCCTCGAATGCGCGGTTCATCAGCTCCACCTCGGCCGGTTCGGGAAGCGTTCTCTGATTCACGAGCCTGGCACGCAGAATGGTCAGCGCGTCCTCGACCCGAAGCAATTCCGCCAGCGCGTAGGCGTAGTGGTACTTCATGTTGGTCCCTCCCGGCGAGGAAAGCGCGGCGGTGGCGAGCCGGACCGCCAGCCCCCGATGCTCCGGATCCTCAAGGAACTTCTCGTCTGCTCCGGCGTACTGGTGCAGCATCCCGAGCGCATGCTCGAGGGCAGTCGGGGTGTCGGCGGCAGCGGCGGCCTTGACCAGGCGCACGCCTAGCTCGGGCGACAGCTGCCGCACCGATGCCCCATATAGCAGCTGGCTCAGGTTCTCGGCGGGCACCCGGCCGTCGGCGACCGCGTCGAGGAGCAGCTGAGCCCGGCTGTCGCTGATCCCCACCGACTGAATCAGCTGGACGCCGATCTGCGCGCGGGCCAGGTCCGCCATGGAGTCCGCCACCTGCTCGTCCACCCAGACGGGATCCTCTTCCTGAGCGACGCTCAAGGCGGCCTGGTAAGCGACCAGCGCTCCCTTCGAGCGCTCCACCGCCTGCCCTGCCAGCTCCTTCGCGTCGAGCAGGCGGGCCACCTCACGCCAGAAGCCGTATGCGGTGTTCCTGTCCTCGAGCTCTTCGGTGATCTCGAACGCCACCGTGACGTTGGCCTGCTCCGGTGCGGCCTCGGCGGCGAGATCCTGCAGTGCCCTGGGGGTCTTCCTCCAATCGTCGTCCTCCTGGAGGTCCCAGAGGGAGGTGCGCAGGACGACCCCTACCCGCTCCGCGAAGCTCTCGCCCGACAAATGTCCGATCGCGCCTTGGATCTTCTCCTGCCACTCCGAGTCCAGCTTGTCGTACTTGAGTACATCGCGCAGCGGAGCGACGAGCCTGCTGCGCTCGTCCGGCGCCCAATCCGTGCCGAGCAAGGAGCTCAAGACCACGTCCGCAAGGCCACCGTTAAGGGCTTCCCTGAGTGCTTCCGCCAGCTTTGGAAAGGCCTTCTCCCTGAGCTCGCCCGCACTCTCCGTCACGAGGAGGACGAGTCGCTCCCAAGCCCCTCGGCGAGCCGCGATGTCCTCCTCCCAGCTCGTCGGCCGCCAATCGCGAACGCCGGTCTCATCCGGACGTGAACCGTGCGAGCGCACCTGGTGGCTTCGCAGCCCCGATGCGAGGCAGGAGACCAAGACCTCGCATCTGGCGGCCGAGATATCTCCGTCCAGCTTCGAGTCGAGCCAGCGTAGCCGCTGCTCATACGACGCTTCGGTTCCACCCAGGTGGACCTGGAAGGAATCGGTGAGGACACCGGTCGCGTTGTTGGAAAATGCCTCGGTCTCGGTTTCGGCCAGGCGCAGCAGCAGGTCGACTGCGGTCTCGTAAGTCGACTGTGGCCACAGCAGCTGCTCGAGTGCCCAGACGACCTCGCGGCGCGGAAAGCCGTCGGAGCGAAGCACGGCGTCCTCAAATGCCGTGAACAGGTCGTTCAGGACGCGTGCGACCTGCTCGGGGTTTGCGGCCGCCGCGGCGCGCAGGAATCCAGCGGCGGCTTCGTCAAAAGCCGCCGGATCTTGGAACTCGGGTCTCTTCAGGAGCTCGTCCACGACCTCCCGGATCGCCGGTGCGTTGCGCAGGTAGATGAGCTGGTCCCGGAAGCGCTGGGGAAGTGGATCAGGCAGCTTCTGAATGGTTGGTGCGATGCCCGCGCCGCTGCCCCTCAGGACCTTGGACGCCAGCCAGACGGCGACGAGGCGCGGGGTAACGCTCCTCAGAGTACCGGCCCGCGAGATAAATCGGCCCTCCTCCTCGACCAAGGTTTGCCGGAGGACCGCCCGGTCTATCCCGAACGCCGCGGCGATGGCGTCCAGCTCGACCTCGCGCGGACCTTCCGCTCCCACCTGGGAGAAGAGCGCCACTATCCCTAATCGCTCCTGTAGGTCGGCGTCCGGAAGCATCTTGTCCAGCAGGACCTGGACGTCCTGGGCCGCCACCGTGTCCCCGATGCTGAGGGCTTCGGGCTCGCTCTGGATCAGCCTTGCGACGACGATCGCCAGACGGGGATAGCCGTCGGATATGTCGGCGACCCACCTGGCTGCCGCGTCGGGCAGCCCGATCTGATTTCGAATCAGCTCGAGCAGCGCCTCGCCGCCCAGGCCCCCCAGCTGGATGTCATTGCCCGATGCTCGAGCCGCTCGGTAGGCCCCGGGCAGCCCCGCCGTGATCAGCCGAATGCGCCCGAGCGTGGGCTGGACCGCCTTGCGTAGTGCATCGAGTTCGGCCGGATCGATGTCGTCGACAAACAAGATGCAGTGAGCATTTGGCAGGGAGATGACGTAGTTGACGAAAGGGCCGATCCGGTCCGGCGTCCCGTAGATCACCTGGTCGCGTATCTCGTCCACGTCAATCGCCTCCAAGACGAAGCGGGTCTTGCCAACGCCGGCGTCTCCCTGCACATGGGAGATCTGCATGCCCTTCTCCTCGAGGATCACCCGCCTGAGCTGGTCGATCTTCTCCGCCCGTTCCTCATCCGGGACGTAGGTAGGAATGCTCTGCCGCTCCCCCGGTGCCCACTGGTCGAAGGTGAGGACGGAGAGCCCGGGGACCATGCCGAACTCGATCAATGCCGCAGGGTTGGTCGTGAAGATCTCCTCGATCGCGCCCACCGACCAGACGTCGACGCGGTCTTTGAGCTCCTCTCCGACCTTTTCGCGGATCGTCTTGAGTAACTCGTCGCGTTCCTTCCCGACGGCGTCCTTCGACCAGACGACGATGTAGTTGCCGCCACCTTCGAGGATCTTCATCGGCCGCGGGCTCTTGTCGAGTTCGTCGCGGACCAGCCGCTCCACGTCCTTCCGGTCGCTGTTCGTCTTGAACTGGAACAGGGTCTTCCCCGCAGGCAGTCTCGTCTCGAGGTCCTCTGGGACGTTGAGCATCACGCCGTCCTCCCCCTCATCGGCCACCGTGACCCGCTGGGAGGCGCTCGACGAGCCGTACGGAAGGTTGAGGCGGGCTGCCTCGAGCTGGAGGACGCGCCGCATCGACGAAGCGAGGTCAACCGGCGAAAGGTTGACGATGCGCTCGGTGAAATCGAACGGCCCAGCCATGACTGGCGCGAGTGTAGAACGTCTCCCTGAGCCGGACGGAGCGTGACTCCCAGCGAAACGCCTCGAGCACGATTCGAACCCAGGGGCGGGGTCAAACTTAGGGTTGCGGGTTGAACAAGCATCTCGCCCGCCCACCGTCGACCATGGCAACTTCGGTGAAGAAGCTCGACCTCGAGGAGGCGCTAATCGAGGTCGCGGCGTCGGTATGAGGGTGCCTGATCGAGAGGGCGGTTTAGTACCTGAGCCGGCGATCACGTCCATCTCGGAGCTGTACGCGAAATGAGGCATGAAGCTCCCCTCGGCGGAGGACTTCGAGTGAATCGCCGGCCGCCCGACTAGCGCGCGAGGGTTAGTCTCACCCATCGCTGTGCCGTCCGGGTAACCCCAGGGCACCCGGACGGTCTACGAGTGGCCCACAAGCGCGCCTCCACGGTCGCTATCCATGACTGCCCGTCAGACAGGAAGAAATCGTGGGCGCCGTACAGAACGCCGCCGGCGCGTCGTCTGTCGCCTATTCCCCGGAAGGAGTAGCTCTACCCGCTGTAGGCCCTGCTTCCGGCGGTGGAATAACAACGAGTCCCGGTGGCGCCATCGCTTAGCTCTGTGGGTGGCATTAAGAAGCGCCCCGAGCAGGATTCGAACCTGCGGCCTACTCCTTAGGAGGGAGTCGCTCTATCCGGCTGAGCTATCGGGGCCGAGGCTGAACTGTACGGGCTGCACGTAGCATTCCCGCCTCGTGGAGCCCGATGCCGTCGAGATCCGGGTGCTCGGTTGCCTGCTGGAGAAGCAGCGGACGACTCCAGACGCCTATCCGCTGTCGCTGAACGCCCTGCGGGTCGCCTGCAATCAGGCCACTAACCGGGATCCGGTCGTCGAGTACGACGAGCAGACGGTCGTCGAGGCCCTGCGGCGGCTCGCCCAGCGGGGCTGGACCCGGCTGGCGAGCGGCTCTGGGAGCCGCGCTCGCAAGTACCGCCACCTGCTCAGTGACGCCCTCGGGCTCGACGACGACGAGCTGTCGCTGCTGGCGGTGCTGATGCTGCGCGGCACGCAGACGCCCGGCGAGCTGAAGCAGCGGACCGAGCGGCTGCACGGGTTCGCCGACCTCGGCGCCGTGCAGGAGACGCTCGACAGGCTGATCGAGAAGGGCCACGTCGAGCGGCTCGGCCGGCGTCCCGGCCAGAAGGAGGAGCGCTACCGGCAGTTGCTCGGCGGCGAGGAGGCCGCGGCGGTCGCCGCGCCGGC
>DASQDJ010000048.1:0-4020 GCA_035634215.1 Solirubrobacterales bacterium
GTGCGCGTGCCCACGGCGTCGAGCAGCGCTCGGTCGTGGGAGACCAGCAGCAGCGAGCCGGGGAACTCCTTGAGCGCGTCCTCCAGGGCCTCGCGCGACTCGAGGTCGAGGTGGTTGGTCGGCTCGTCGAGGATCAGCAGGTTGGCGCCGGAGGCGACCAGGATCGCCAGCGAGAGGCGGCGCTGCTCGCCGCCGGAGATGTCGCGCAGGGACTTCTCGGCCTCGGCGCCCGAGAAGAGGAAGCCGCCGAGCAGGTCGCGCGCCTTGCGCCCGCTGAGGCCCGTCTCGCGGCGGACCGCGTCGAGAACCGTGCCCTCGCCCGCCGCCGTGTCGGCGTGCTGGGAGAGGTAGCCGACCTTGACGTTGTGGCCGGTCCAGACCGAGCCCGACTCGGGCTCCCGCTGGCCCGCCAGGGCCTCGATCAGCGTCGTCTTGCCGGCGCCGTTGGGACCGACCAGGACGACGTGTTCGCCGCGCTCGACCTCGAGGCTGGCGCCGCTCAGCAGGGTGCGGCCGGGGACGGCAATCGTCGCGTTGCGGAGCTTCAGGACGACGCGGCCCGGGCGCTCGGGCTGCGGGAAGGCGAAGCGCAGGCGCCGCTCGTCGCGGCGCTCGGCGCCGGCCCCGTCGCGCCGCAGCTTCTCGATCTTCTTCAGCCGGTCCTGCGCCTGGCGGGCCTTGGTCGCCTTGTAGCGGAAGCGCTCGACGAAGCGCTCCATCCGCGCGATCTCCGCTTCCTGGCGCTCGACCGCTTTGCCGCGCGCGATCTCCCGCGCCGCCTGCTCCTTGCGCCAGGCATGCCACGGCCCGGCGAAGAAGCGCCCCCGCCCGCCGTCCAACTCCAGCACCGCGGTCCCGACCGCCTCCAGGAACCAGCGATCGTGAGCCACGAGGACGACGGCGGCGTCGAGCTCCAGCAGGTACTCCTCCAGCCACTCCAGGGCCGGGATGTCGAGATGGTTGGTCGGCTCGTCGAGCAGCAGCAGGTCGGGCTTGGAGGCGAGCGCCCGGGCCAGCGAGATGCGGGTCAGCTCGCCGCCGGAAAAGCTGGCGAGCGGTCGGTCGAGCTCGTCGCCCTCGAAGCCGAGGCCGCGCAGGACGGCCAGCACGCCCTCCCGCCAGTGGTAGCCGCCGCCGTGCTCGAAGCGGCCCTGGGCGGCGGCGTAGGCACGCAGGGTCTCCTCACCGGGGCTGCCGTCCGCCATGGCGGCCTCGAGCCGCTCCAGCTCCGCTTCGGCGGCGATCATCTCGGCGCGGCCGCCGAACACGTACTCGCCCAGCGAGGCGTGTGTGTGGCGGGGCGGTCGCTGGTCGTGGAGGGCGACGCGGCCGCTCTTCCCCACCGAGACGCTGCCGCCGTCGGGGGGGCGCTCGCCCGCCAGGACCCGCAGCAGCGTCGACTTGCCGGCGCCGTTGCGGCCCGACAGCGTCATCCGCTCGCGCCGCTCCAGCTTGAAGGAGACGTCGGCGAAGAGCAGCTCGCCGCCGACGTAGACGTCGATTGATTTCGCGGTCGCTACAGCCATGGTCGGGCACCGGGCGCGCCGGCGTCCTCCCATTGTGGCGGGCCTCGCTTAACCTGAGGCGATGGACCGGGGGCAATTGCGCGAGATCCAGGCGCCGCTCAAGGAGCGCTATCGCGAGGAGCCTGGGGCCGCGGTGGTCACGCTCGCGGCGAGCGGCCGACTCGGCGAGGGCGTGTCCTGCTCGGTGGAGAGCGGCCGGGCGATCGCCGAGGCGGGCCTGCACCCGGCGACCGGCGGCGACGGCTCGCAGCTCTGCTCGGGCGACATGCTGCTCGAGGCGCTGGTCGCCTGCGCGGGGGTGACGCTGCGGGCGGTCGCGACCTCGCTCGGGATCGCCGTCGAGTCGGGCACGGTCCGGGCCGAGGGCGACATCGACTTCCGCGGCACGCTGGCGGTGGACCGCGAGGCTCCGGTCGGCTTTCGCGAGATCCGGCTCGACTTCGAGCTCGAGGCCGAGGCGAGCGAGGAAGAGCTGGAGACGCTGCTGAAGCTGACCGAGCGCTACTGCGTCGTCTTCCAGACGCTGGCGAGCCCGCCGTCGCTGAGCGCCCGCCTCGCTGCCGGCTCGACAGCCAGGTACTTGGCCGCGAGCTGCTCGATCGTCCCCATGGTGCGGACGGTGACAAGGCCGAGCGCGGCGCCTAGCGACTACAGCTCGAGATCCGATCCCTGCGTCCCGGCGATGGGCAGCCAGTAGAGCTCGCGGCCACGGAGGGCGAGGCGATCATTCTCCGTGGCCAGCGCGAGGACGCGCTTCCGGACGCTCGCGCTCGGCTTCTCCGCTATCAGGATCACCTGGAGCCTGCCTTCGGTGGAGGCGACGACCTTCGCGTCGAACGGCTCGTGGGCGGCGATCGCCTCGACCTCCTGGGCGGAGCGCAGGACCACCCGCACGTCGAAGCCGAGCGCGTCGCGCAGCGCCGCTTCACTCCGCGCTACGAGCTCTTCCTCCCTCTCGCCGTCGGCGTCGAGGACGACGTTGCCGCTGGTCCGGAAGGTGGCCACGTCCTCGAAGCCGGCTGACGTGAAGGCACGCCGCAGGTCCTCGCCGCTCGCCCGCCGCTTGGCGCCGAGGTTGACGCCTCGCAGGAATGCGACGTGGCGGCTCATGGCGCTCACCGTAGCTCCGCCCTCGCCGCCGTTTCAAGGACGTCACATTTCCGGCACAGAATTTTTGGAAGGCGCGCACCATTCGTGCGCCGTCGCGCCCTACCGTGAAGCGATGGTCCCCGTCGATGCCACCGCCACCCGCGACTTCCTCGAAGCGTTGGTCGCCGGCTTCTCAATTCTTGGAGGGTTCATGGCGTATCCAAGCGGCTTCCTTGCCGCCCATGCGCTGGCCCTGGGACTGCCCCCCGAGGCCCTAGCCCATCAGATCAACCTGGGAATCGCCCGAGGCTTTCTGTCTGGGTCACCGGTGGCGGTTTTCGCCCTTATGATCATGGCGTGGACTTGATGGAGCGGCTGATCCAAAACCCTTGGACGCTTCTGGCGATGAGCACGGTGCTGTCCACCGCATCCTTCATCGCCATCGTCGGCTTCGGAGCGCCACCGCTGACCTTGATCCTGGTCGGTCTGGCCGGCTCGACCATCTACATGGAAATTGAGGCCCGTGTGCGCGGCCGCTCCGGGCGGCCCTAGACCCTCCTCGGTCATTCGTCGAAAAGTGGAGGCGGCCGGAATCGAACCGGCGTCCCTGGCCGTAGCGCGAAGGTTTCTACAGGCTTAGCCGGCGCTTGATTCTCGTCTCCCGGGGTCCGCGCCGGCGGGCACTACGGGAGACAGAGCCCCGATTCGATGTCCCCTGGCGGACGGGGCGATCCGCCTGGGTAAGCCCGCTGTTGAAGCCGGTGCCCCCCTCCGCGGGCGGGAGAGGGCCGACTCTCACTCACTCAGCTATTGACTAAGCGGCGAGGGCGAACTCATGGTCCGCACGTATTGGTTGGTGTCGGTGTTTAACGAGGCCTCCGACAACCTCGACCTGCAACCGTTCGCACGGACCGACCAGGTCGAAGCCTGTCGCCCCCGTGCTATGTGCCATCCATTGTACGCGCCGGGGATGGGAGTTCCAGACGTCGCTCAGACCTGCGAGCGCCGCTTCAGGTCTTCGGCGAACTCCCGCGTCAGCCCCGGGATCTCGTCCAGCTCGTCGACCGACTGAAAGCGGCCGACTCGCTCGCGGTGGGCGAGCACGCGCGTCGCCTGGGTGACCGAGAGACCCTGCCCGCGCAACTGCTCGAAGTTGGCCTCGTTGAGCTGGATCGTCTCCTCGCCGCCCGCGGCCGTGGTCGGCGGCGGCGGGCTCGGCGACGGCGGCTCGGGGGCCGGCGGCGGGGTCGGCGAAGGGCCCGGAATCGGCGGTTCCGGCGTCGGCGCCGGCGGTTGGGGCGTCGGCGCCGGCGGCTGAGGCGTCGGGGTTGGCGGGGTGGGCTGCACGACGCTCAGCACCGCCTGCTCCGCGGCAGCCGCCCGCCGCGCGGCCTCGCGGGCGCGC
>DASQDJ010000049.1:0-4992 GCA_035634215.1 Solirubrobacterales bacterium
CGCTACGAGGACTCTGCTCCGGCCCCCTCGAGCCGGGTGGCCAGGTCGTCGAGCCGTAGCTCCTTCAGGCCCTCGCCGACCTCGTCGAGCTCGGCGGTGCAGTAGTGGACGAGGTCGCGGCCCTCCTTACAGAGGTCGAGGGTCTCGCGCAGGCCGGCCTGGCCGGAGTCGAGCCGGTCGATGATCTCCTCCAGCCGCTCGACGGCGGCCTCGTAGCTCTCAGGTCTCTCGCTCAACGTCTCCCTCGGTTCTCGCCTGCACGCGTCCGTCTGCAAACCGCAGTTTGACCTCTCCGGCGGCGGCCGCCGCCTCGGCCGAGGTCACCGGCTCGCCGGCATCGCCCTCGACCAGGGCGTAGCCCCGCTCCAGCGTTCGCTCTGGTTCGTGCGCCCGCAGCGCGACTTCCGCCCGGCGCAGGGCGGCGCGCCGTTTGTCCATGTCGGCGCCGACCGCGCGCCGCCGCGCCCGCTCGAGTACCAGGGTCCCGATGTTGTGCTGGGAGCGCGCCCGCTCGGCCAGGCCGCGTTCGGAGGCGGCGCGGATCTCGCGGATCTTCTGGTTCAGCTTGCTGCGCTCGCGTTGCAGCGCCCGCGCCGGGCCGCGGGCCAGCGCGCTCAGGTGGCGCGACCGCGTGCCGATCGCCCCCTCCCCCGCGCGCCGCAGCGCCCCCGCGCAACGCTCCAGGCTCTCCCTCGCCGCCACGCAGTCGAGCGGCACCGCCGCCTCCGCCGCGTGGGTCGGGGTCGAGCAGGCGACCGCGGCGACGTCGTCGATCAGGGTGCTGTCGCGCTCGTGGCCGACGGCGCTGATCACCGGCACCCGCAGCATCGCCACGGTCCGGCAGAGGGTCTCGTCGCAGAAGGCCCAGAGGTCGGCGAGGCTGCCGCCGCCGCGGGTGACGACGATCGCCTCGACCTCGGGCCGGGCCGCCAGCCCCTGGATGGCCGCCGCGATCGCCGGCGCCGCGCGGCGGTCCTGCACAGGCGCGAAGGCCCAGATGAGCGTGCCGGCCCAGCCGCGCCGGCTCAGTCCCGCGACGAGGTCGCGCCGCGCCGCCCCTCCCTCCGCGGTGACCACCCCAATCGCCTTGGGCAGCCGTGGGCGGGCCAGCTGCTTCTGGAGGTTGAACAGCCCCTCGGCGCGCAGCTGCTCACGCAGCGCCTCGAGCCGCGCCAGCAGGTCTCCTTCCCCGGCCAAGCGCAACTGGGTGGCGCGGAAGGCGAAGCTCGGCGAGGAGTGGGCGCTGCCGCGGTAGTAGTTGGGGCCGCCGCCGACGACGACTTCGGCGCCGTCGCGCAGGCCGCCCCCGGGCAGGTCGAGCTTCTCGAGGTCGTTCAGCCAGATCGCGCAGGGAACCGCGCCCTCGGCGTCGCGCAGCTCGAAGTAGGCCTGAGCCTTGCTGCGGCTGAGGCCGGTCACCTCGCCGATCAGGAGCACCCGGGCCCGCCGCCGCATCTCGTCCTCGAGCTTGCGCGCGTAGCGACCGACGGGAAACGGGCCGGGCAGGTCCATGGAGCCGAGACTAGACCGGCCGCCCGACGGGCGCTCAGGCTCGATGCCGCTTCGCCCAGGCCTTGAGCTCGGCGATCGCCGGCTCCAGGTCGGCCCCCGCTTCGGTCAGCGAGTAGGTGACGCGGACCGGCGAGCCCGCCTCGACCACGCGCTCCACCAGCCCCTCGTCCTCCAGCTCGCGCAGCCGCTGCGAGAGCAGGCGGTCGGAGAGCCCCGGCACCGCCTTGGCGAGCTCGCCGAAGCGGAGCGGGCCGTCGGTAAGGGTGAAGACGATCGCCCCGGTCCAGCGCTTGCCGATCAGCTCGATCGCGGCGTGGAAGTGCGGGCAGAGGGAGCCGTGCTCCTCGTCGGCAAGCGCGGCGGGCTGGTCTTGACTGGTCGAGACTTCCACCCTGCGCTCAGCTTACTGAACGTAAGTTGCCGGCCCCGCGGGCCGCGCTGCCTGCTTGTATTCGCGCGTGACCGTTCTCGACTGGGCGATCGTCGCCTTCACGCTGGCCCTGGGGTTGTGGGGATGGCGGCAGGGGCTGATCGTCGGCGCCCTCACCCTGGCCGGCTTCGGCGTCGGCGTCTTCGCCGGTGGCCGCCTGGCGCCGCTGCTGCTCAGCGAGGGGTCGAAATCCCCCTATGCGCCCCTCTTCGCCGTGCTCGGGGCGCTTCTGGTCGGCGCCCTGGTCGCGGTAAGCGTCGAGAGCCTCGCGCTGGGGATGCGCGCCCATCTGATCCGTGGGCGGGCCCTGCACTTCCTGGACGGCGCCGGTGGCGCGGCGCTGGTCGCCGCCCTCGCCCTCGCGCTGGCCTGGGCGTTCGGCGCCGTGGCGCTGCACGCGCCGGGCGCGGGGCAACTCCGCGTCGACGTCCAGCGCTCCTCGATCCTGCGCGGCCTCAACCGGCTGCTGCCGCCGTCCGGGCCGCTGCTGAACGCGCTCAACCGGATCGACCCGGCCCCCTCGATCGTGGGGCCGACCACCCCGGTGGGCGCGCCGACCGGGGCGATCGCCGACGACCCCGACGTGCTGCGGGCCGGAGCCTCGGTGGTCAGGGTGCTCGGCACCGCCTGCGGGCTCGGCGTCGAGGGATCGGGCTGGACGGCGGGCCCCGGCCTGATCGTGACCAACGCGCACGTGGTCGCGGGCCAGGACGATACGACGGTGACGACGGCCGACGGAGCCTCGCTCGACGCGTTCGCGGTCCACTACGACACGGCGAACGACCTGGCGCTGCTGCGAGTCGAGGCGGCGTTGGCGGTGCTGGCGATGGCGCCGTCGGGACGGCGGGGGCAGCCGGGCGCCGTGCTCGGCTATCCCGAAAACGGGCCCTACGCCCTGATCCCGGCCCGGCTCGGCGAGACGCGAACCGTCCTCAGCGAGGACTCCTACGGCCGCGGCCCCTTCCGTCGCCGCATCGTCTCCCTGCGCGGCTCGGTACGCAGCGGCAACTCGGGCGGCCCGATGGTCGACGGGGCCGGCCGCGTCCTCGCCACCGTCTTCGCCTCGACCACCTCGGGGCCCGACGGCGGCTACGCGATTCCGAACGACGTCGTCCAGGCGGCGCTGGCTCGGGCGGCCGGCCCGGTGGACACCGGTCCATGCACCGGTTAGACGACCTGTGCCCTAACTAATTTCCGAGCGATGAGCGACCTGACCCGAGAGGTCGAGCGACGGCGGCGCATCCTCACCCGAGCCGTCCCCTTGGCGCTGGTCGCCTTGATCGCCTTCGTGTGGGGCGTGAGCGCGAGCGGCTCGGACTCCCCCGAGAAGGAGATCGTCGAGCGGTTCGCCGCCGCCTGGGAGCGACGCGACTTCGAGGCGATGCACAACCAGCTCGATCCCGCCTCGCGCCGCGCGGTCTCCGCGACCCAGCTCGCCGCCTCCTACCGCGAGGCGGCCGAGGTCGCCACCCTGCGCGGGCTCGAGCTCGGCGACCCAGGCGATCCGACCGAGCGCGACGGCACCGCCGTCGTGGCGCTCGACGCCGAGGTCGGCACGGTCGCCTTCGGCTGGCTCGAGGCAGAGCTCGCCATCCCCGCCTCGAGCGAAGGGATCGCCTGGAACGAGAGCCTCGTCTTCCCGGGCCTGCGTCCCGGCGAGCGGCTCGAGAGCGAGGTCGAACTGGCCGACCGGGCGCCGATCCTGGCGATCGACGGCACGCCCCTCGCCGAAGGGCCGGCCGAAGCGCGCGAACACCCGCTCGGCAGCGCCGCGATCGACGTCAGCGGGGAAGTCGGCACTCCGGAAGGAGAGGACGCGGCCCGCCTGGCGCGCCAGGGGTTCCCCCCGGGCACGCCGGTCGGGATCAGCGGCCTGGAGCGCGCCTTCAACCAACGGCTGGCGGGCCGGCCCGGCGGCGCCCTGCTCGCGGTGGACGCGGACGGCGCGAGCCGGACGCTCGCCGAGGGACGGCCGCGGCCCGGCGCTCCGGTGAAGACGACGGTCGACCCCGAAATCCAGGAAGCGGCAGTCGGGGCCCTCGCGGGGCGGCTCGGCGGGATCGCGGTCCTCGACACCGACAGCGGCGACGTCCGCGCCGTCGCCGGGCAGGCGTTCTCGGCGCCGCGCCCGCCGGGCTCCACCTTCAAGCTGGTGACGACCACCGCGGCGCTGCAGGAGGACGCCGTCTCGCTCGACGACGAATTCGAAATCACCGACGGGGTCAACGTCGGCGGCCGCTTCATCTACAACGCGAACGGCGAGTTCTGCGGCGGCAGCTTCCCCGAGGCCTTCGCCCACTCCTGCAACGCCGTCTTCGCGCCGCTCGGGCCGGAGGTGGGCAACGACAAGCTGGTCGAGACGGCGGAGCGGTTCGGCTTCAACTCGCCGCCGACGCTGTACGACGCCGAGACCGTGCGCGAGATGGAGCTGCCGGAGTCGAGCATCCCGACCGAGATCGGCACCGAACTGGACCTCGGGGTCAGCGCGATCGGCCAGGGAGAGGTGCTGGCGACGCCGCTGCAGATCGCGACCGTGGCGCAGGCGATCGCCAACGGCGGCCTGCGCCAACCGACCTCGATCGTCGCCAACCGCAAGCTGCGCGCCGACGCCGAGCCCGTGCGCGTGATGACCGAGGAGCTCTCCGACCAGATCACCGACCTGATGGTCGGCGTGGTGGCCGGCGGCACCGGCACCGCCGCCGCGATCGCCGAGGCCCAGGTCGCCGGCAAGACCGGCACGGCCGAGCTCGGCCCCAAGCCCGGTCAAGAGGACTCGCCGAACCCGGTCCAGATCAAGGACGCCTGGTTCGCCGCCTTCGCGCCGGCGGAGAAGCCCCGTCTCGCGGTCGGCGTCCTACTGATCGAAGCCGAAGCCTCGGGCGGCGAAGTCGCCGCGCCGGCCGCGGCGGAAGTGCTCTCGGCGGGCCTGTGAGGGCCGCTACAGGTCGAGCATGACTTCGCCCGGACCCTCGGGGCCGGGGATCTCCAGCTCCAGCGGCCGGTTCTCCAGCGCCTCCGCCGGCAGCTCGAAGATCACGACCGCGCCCTCG
>DASQDJ010000050.1:0-8380 GCA_035634215.1 Solirubrobacterales bacterium
CGGTCGGGCTGGCCGCGTGAGCGCCGGCCGGCAGCGGCGGGCGCCGCTCCGCTCGGCGAGGCGCACGATCGCGTCGCAGCCCGGGTATACCCCCCAGACCAGGGACGCGAGGAGGAGAAGCAGGGGCACCGCCGGCAGCACGAAGGCGAGCAGGCCGGCGGCGTGCGCCACGAGCAGCACGAGGCCGCTCGTGGCGAGCGGCACCGCTGTGCGGGTGCTACGCCGTGACACCGTCCAACAGCCGCCAGTTGGCCTTGAACGCCTCCTCGGCGGCCGCGACCAGGGCGTCGGGGTCGGCGTCGGCGAGGTGCGCCTCGATCAGCGAACGGCCCTCGGAGGCGTGCTCGACGTCTGCCTTCTCGTGCACCCGGAAGTACTCGTTGCCGCGCCCGTCGCCGATGCCGTAGTGGTCGGTCAGTCCCTCCCGCTTCGTCTTCGAGATAGCCGGCTGGCCGCTCTCGATCGCGTAGAGACGGACGAGCTGGGCGAGCCGGCCGTCGTTCGCGGTCCAGGAGTCGACGCACTCCTTGGTCTCCGGCGTCGGCGCCGCGGCGACCTCGCCGCCGACCGCCTCGACGAAGCCGTCCCAGAGGGCGATGTGCGCCTCCTCCTCCTCGGCGTGGCGCCGCAGCTCGGCACGCTCGGCGTCGGGCGCCGACGCGGCGACGGAGGCGCTGAGGCGAGCGATCGCCGCCGTGGCGTGGCGGTACTGGCCGGAGTAGGCGGCGAGCTCCTCGCGGCTCAGCTCGCCCATCGACCAGCGCTGGTAGAAGGGGTGCTCGAGCACGTTCCAGCGGGCGCGGGCCTGCTCGATCCTCTCCCAGACGTCGTTGCTCACAGGGGCCTCCTCGGGTTAGGCGATGGACGAGGCGCTCAGGATAACGTCCGCACCCCCCGATGGTGACCGACTGCTGATGCGCCCCGAGCGCGAGGACATCGCCTCCCCCGACTTCCCGGAGAGCCTCGAGTGGTTGGGCGAGCCGCCCGCCTCGATGGCGATGCTGGCGGCAGCCGGGCCCGTCCTCGTCCACTTCTTCGACTTCGCGCAGCTGAACAGCGTTCGCACGCTGCCCTATCTGGTCGAGTGGCACCGCCGCTACCGCGAGCACGGCCTGACGACGATCGGCGTCCAGGCGCCGCGCTTTCCGTTCGGGGCGGAGCGCCAGACGGTCGAGGCGGGCGTCCGAAGGCTCGGCCTCGAGCACCCCGTCGCGATCGACGCCGAGCGCGACCTCTGGCACGACTACGGCTGTGAGGGCTGGCCGAGCCTCTTCCTCTGGCGCGGCGCCGGCGCCCTCGCCTGGTTCCACTTCGGCGAGGGTGACTACCTGGGCACCGAGGAGGCGATCCAGGCGGAGCTGCGCGAGCTCGACGCGCTCCGCGAGCTGCCGCCGCCGCTGGCGCCGCTGCGCCCGACCGACGCGGTGGGCGCCCGCGTGATGGCACCGACGCCGGAGATCTTCCCCGGCGGCTCCTGGGAGCGGCCGTGGACGGCAGGCGAGGACGGCGTGGACGTGGAGATCGAGTCCGGGGCGGGCGGCGCCTACGCCCCGGTCGAGGGCCGCGGCGAGATCGCGATCGAGCTGGACGGCGAATGGACGGGGACCGTCGAGGTCGACGGCGCCGCGCTCTACTCCATGACCGAGCATCCTCGCCACGAGGCGCATGCATTGGCTCTGCGCCCCTCCGCCGGGCTGCGCGTCTGGTCGCTCAGCTTCGCCGCCGGGGTTCCTACCCCGCCGTCGTCGCCTCGCGGATCTCCTTGGGCAGCATGAAGCGCACGTCCTCGTGGACGGTGCGCAACTCGGAGACGTCCTCGGCGCCGCGCTCGCGGAAGAGCTCGACCAGCCGTTCGACCAGCTCCTCGGGAGCGCTGGCCCCCGAGGTGATCCCGACCGTCTCGACGCCCTCCAGCCACTCCTCGCGCACCTGGGTGTGGTTGTCGATCAGGTACGAAGCGGCGCCGTGCTCGCGGGCGACCTCGACGAGGCGGTTGGAGTTGGAGGAGTTGGTCGAGCCGATCACGAGCACCAGGTCGCACTCGCGAGCCAGCTGCTTGACGGCGATCTGGCGGTTGGTCGTCGCGTAACAGATGTCGTCGGACTTGGAGCTGACGATGCCCGGGAACTTGGCCCGCAGGGCGGCGATCACCTCTGCCGTCTCGTCCACCGAGAGAGTCGTCTGGGTGATGAAGGCCACCTTGTCCGGATCGGGGACCTCGAGGGTCTCGACCTCGTCGGCCGTTTCGATCAGGACGATCGCGTCGGGCGCCTCGCCGGTCGTCCCTTCGACCTCCTCGTGGCCCTCGTGGCCGATCATGATGATCGTGTAGCCCTGAGCGGCGAAGCGCCGCGCCGAGACGTGAACCTTGGTGACCAGCGGGCAGGTCGCGTCGATCGTGCGCAGGTTGCGGGCGGCGGCGTTCTCGTGGACCGCCGGCGCGACGCCGTGGGCGGAGAAGACGACCAGCTCGCCCTCGGGCACCTCGCTCTCCTGGTCGACGAAGATCGCGCCGCGGCGCGAGAGCTCCTCGACGACGTGCTTGTTGTGGACGATCTCCTTGCGCACGTAGACGGGCGCCCCGTAGCGGTCGAGCGCCCGTTCCACAGTCTCGACGGCGCGGTCGACGCCGGCGCAGTAGCCGCGCGGCGCGGCTAGCAGGACTTTTTTCGGCGCGGCGATGGCAGTCGTCACCCCTCCAGCGTACCGGTGGGCAGCTTGCGGCCAGCGCCGGAGCGTGGCCCCAGGCGCGGTCGCGGGCTAGCCTTGGGGCATGAGCACCTCCGGCACACACCTGGAGCGGCTGACGGCCATCGACGCCTCGTTCTTGACGAACGAGAGCTCGTCGAGCCATATGCACATTGGGGCGCTCCTCATCTTCGAGGGCCCGCCGCCGAAATACGTCGACCTGGTCGAGCACATTCGGGGTCGCCTCGACAAGGTGCCGCGCTTCCGCCAGAAGCTCGTCGAGCCGCCGCTCGAGGCCGGTCGTCCACTCTGGGCCGACGACGTCAACTTCAACCTCGCCTACCACGTCCGCCACACCGCGCTGCCCTCGCCGGGCGGCGAGGCGCAGCTGAAGCGGCTCGCCGCGCGGGTCTTCTCCCCGCAGCTCGACCGCTCCACGCCGCTCTGGGAGATGTGGCTGGTGCAGGGCTTGGAGCGCGACCGCTTCGCGCTGCTGACCAAGACCCATCACGCCGCGGTCGACGGGATCGCGGGCGTCGACATCGGGACCGTGCTCTTCGACCTCGAGCCCGTGCCCGAGCCGGCGCCGGTCGAGGACGGCTGGGAGCCCGAACCGACGCCCAGCACCGCGCAGCTGATCGCGCGGGGCGTGACCGACGCGGTCGCCGCGCCGCTGCACCTCGCGGAGCGCGCGGTGGCGGCTGTGCGCAACCCGGAGACCGCCGCGCGGCGGGTCGTCGAGGCGCTCGAGGGCGTCGGCGAGGTCGCCGGGGCGCTGGCCGACCCCGCTCCGGACGTGCCACTCAACCGGCCGATCGGACCGCACCGTCGCTATACGTGGGCACGGTCGGAGCTGGCGACCTTCAAGCACATCAAGGACACCTTCGGCGGCACTGTCAACGACGTCGTGCTGGCGGTGGTGACCGGGGCGCTGCGCAAGTGGCTCGACCGTCGCGGGATTCGCACCGAGGGGCTGGAGCTGCGGGCGCTGGTGCCAGTCTCGGTGCGCGCCGAAGACGAGCGCGGCCAGCTCGGCAACAAACTCGCCGCGATGCGGGGCCCGCTGCCGGTCTACGTCGAGGACCCGGTGCGGCGGCTGCGCGTCGTCAGCGAGCAGATGGAGGGCCTGAAGCGCTCCAAGCAGGCGCTCGGCGCCGAAGTCATCGCGCGCTTCAACGACTTCGCTCCCCCCACCCTGCTCGCCCAGGCGGCGCGGCTCAACTTCTCGACGCGGCTCTTCAACCTGATCACCACCAACGTGCCCGGGCCGCAGATCCCCCTCTACGTTCTGGGCCGCGAGCTGGAGGAGGTCTTCCCAGTCGCCTTCCTGCCGGAGAACCATGCGCTAGCGGTGGCGATTATGAGCTACAACGGCCGCATCTGCTTCGGCTTGCTGGCCGACTACGACTCGATGGAGGACGTCGAAGTCATCTCGAACGGGCTGGAAGAGTCGCTGGACGAGCTGGAGCAGGCCGCCACCGCGGCTGCCGCGGCTGCCTGATGGCGCTGCTCGTCGCGCTCTTCATTGTCGTCCCGATCGTCGAGCTCTACGTGATCGTCCAGATCGGGCAGGCGATCGGCCTGGTGCCGACGCTGCTCCTGCTCCTGGCCGACGCGGTGCTCGGCTCGCTGCTGCTGCGCCAGCAGGGACGTGGCGCGTGGCGGCGCTTCAACGCCGCGCTCCAGGAGCGGCGCTTCCCCGGACGGGAGGTAGCCGACGGCCTGATGATCGCGGTCGGCGGGACGCTGCTCTTGACTCCCGGCTTCATCACCGACATATTCGGGTTGATCCTGCTGATCCCGCCCAGCAGGGCAATCGTGCGGCGGCTGATGAGGGCGTACGTCGGCCGCCGCTTCCTGGTCGTCGGGATAGGCGATCGTGCGATGCGCTCGCGAGGGCCCGGGCGACCGGAGCGCAACTACGACTACGAGGGAACCGCCGAGGAGATCGACGCGGACGACCCGCGGCTGGGCGGCAGCTAGAACCCGAGCGCGAACTTGGCATCCTCGGACATCATCTCCGGGGACCAGGGCGGGTCGAAGATCATCTTCGGGTGGACGGCGCTGACGCCGGGCAGATCGCCGACGAACTCCTTCATCTGCTCGGAGACCTGGGGGCCAATCGGGCAGGCCGGCGTGGTCAGCGTGAAGGTGACGTAGACCTCCTCGCCCTCAATGTCGACGTCGTAGACGAGGCCGAGCGAGACGAAGTCGAGGCCCAGCTCGGGGTCGATGACCTCCTCGAGCGCCTCGAGGACGTCGTCCTCGGTGAGGACTTCCGTCTGCGCGGCGGCTTCAGCCTGGTTCTCGGACATGGGGGAATCCTAGCTGGGGGAAGCGCCCGCTCCGGACGGCGAGCAGGCCGAGCGTCAGCGCGGCAACCCAGATCCCGCCCGCGGCCAGCGCCAGGCGCTGGAAGAGGCCGTAGCTCTGCTGGACGTCCACGGCGAAGAAGAGGCCGGCGAAGACGAGCAGCCCGAAGGCCCCGGCCCCGACCGCGAGGAGGTCGGCGCGGCCCCAGCGCGGGTCGCCGCGAAACCGCCAGGCCATCGCGAAGACCGAGAGCAGCAGCGCGATCGCGCCGAGGAAGTAGGCCCAGCCGTGCGCCTCGTGGCGCCACGAGACCTCGCCGGCCAGCTCGCGGGCTTCGCAGCCGACGTCGATCGTGGTCCGGCAATCGGCCGGGAACGGAAAACCGGCGAGGATCTGCGCCACGCCGGTTAGGACGATCAGGCCAGGGCCCAGCCAGCCGCGCCCGCCGCCCGGTCCGGCGAGGCCCAGGGCGACCCCGGCGGCGACGAACGAGAGGCCCCAGACCGTCACCCCAGCGTTGAAGAGCCAGGGGCGCTCCGCCGTGCGAGCGCCCAGCTCGCTGACCGCGTCGCGGGCCTCGCTGTAGCCGGGCTCGGCCAGGCCGGCGACCACGACGAGGATCAGCCAGGCCAACTGCCCGACGATCGAGGCGACCGCCAACCCCCGCATGGCCAAAATATAGTCGCGCCCTATGAGCGCTTCGGCGACCGCGGCACGCAGATCGATCGGCGTCGTCTTCTCCGACGGGGGGCTGCTCGCCCTGACCGCCGCGCGCCCCGCCGGCGCCAAGGGCCATGGCGAGGAGACGATCAGCGCGATCCTCTGCGACCCCGACGGCGCGCCGGTCGAGGTATCGGAGGCGCTCCTCTCCACCGAGTACGGGGCCGACGGCGTCCAGCGTCGCGCCACGCTCGAGCTCTGGACCGACGCGGAGGGCGAGACCGGGCCGCTGCGCGGCTCGGGCACGCTGATCAGCTCGGCCAAGGTGCGACGCGACGGGCTCGACGCCGATGTCGCCTTCTTCCGCTGGCAGCTCGACGGGCGCGAGGGGCTCGGCCATTACGAGGTGGTCCGAGATGGCTGACGGCCACATCGAGGCGGTGATCTCCGACTTCGGCGGCGTGCTGACGACGCCGCTCGTGCAGTCGTTCATGGCCTTCCAGGACGAGACGGGGATCTCGACCGAGATCCTCGGCAAGGCGATGCAGGCGGCAACCGAGGCAAACGGCCAGAACCCGCTCTTCGAGATGGAGCGCGGCGAGATCAGCGAGGAGGAGTTCCTCGTCCATCTCACCGACGCCCTGGAGCCCTTGCTCGGCCATCGTCCCGAGATGCACCGCTTCAAAGAGATCTACTTCGAGGCGCTCCAGCCCAACCCGCCGATGATCGAGCTGATGCGCGAGCTGAAGGCGGCCGGCTACCTGATGGCGATGCTGACCAACAACGTCAGGGAGTGGGAGCCGCTCTGGCGATCGATGCTGCCGGTCGACGAGATCTTCGAGACGGTCGTCGATTCGGCCTTCGTCGGCTGCCGCAAGCCGGAGTCGCGGATCTACGCGATCACGCTTGAGCGGATCGGGCTGCCGGCCGAGTCATGTCTCTTCGTCGACGACGTCAAGGTCAACTGCGAAGGGGCCGAACGGGCGGGAATCGCGGCCGTCCACTTCCAGGACACCGAGCAGGCGATCGCGGAGATCCGCTCGCTGCTCGAGCTCGAGAACGTCGCCTGAAGCCCTTCGGAGAACGTCGCCTGAGGCCCTTCCGCCTTTGACCCCGCTGGAGGGGAGTCAAAGTCCGATGCGCGTCAGCCGCCCTTGTATTTGCGCTCGGGCCCCGGCGCGCTAATTCTCAGAGCCGGCGCGGTCCCAGACGTAGAGCTCGACCGCCTCGATCGCGAGCTCCATCTGGCGCGCCGGGGAGAGCATGCCGAGCACCAGCTCCAGCGCGTCATCCTCGGTGAGGCCGGCGTCCACCGCTTCCTCGCCGCGGAAGCCGGCGGCGAGCTTCAGCGCCTCGCGCCGGTTCTCGCCGAGCGAGCCGAAGGCGCCCATCAGGAAGTCGCGGTTGGGGAGTGGCTGGCCGAGCTCGAGCGAGCCGTGCCAGGCGGCGAGCATCGAGAGGTCGTGCTCGTCCAGCTCGGAGAGCGCTTTTGCGTAGTGAACCTCGAGCTCCTGCTCGGGGATCTCGTCGACCCAGGCGCGGACCGCCTCGCCGAGCAGCTGGCGACGCGCCTCCCGCCCGATCGAGTCGGCGATGGCGCGAATTGCGTCGGCTGGGTCTACGAAGCAGAGGGACATGCGATGCGGTGAATGTAGAGAGGCCGGAAGACGGCAAAGCGAGGCGTCGATCTGCCCGATTTGCGGCTTTCCGAGGCGGCACGCACGCCGCTTGGGCGCGCCGGGGCCAGACCTATGCTGGGACGTCGCCGATGCCGCTGCACCTGATCCACGGACCGCCCAACTCGGGCCGCGCCAGGCTCGTCCGCGAGCGCCTCGAAGCGGCGCTGGACCGCGACCCGATCCTCGTCGTCCCCACCCTCGACGACGTCCACGCCTTCGAGCGCGAGCTCTGCGCCGCGGGGGCGGTGCTCGGCGCCACGACGACCACCTTCGGCGGCCTCTTCCGGCTCGTCGCCTCGGCGAGCGACGCCCCCGCCCCGCTCGAGCTGACCCCGGCGCAGCGCCGCCGCGCCGTCGCGGTGGCGGTGAACGAGCGGCACGGCCGGCTCGGCCCCCTGCGCCGCTCCGCCGCCCGTGCCGGCTTCGCGCTGGCCCTGAGCCGCCTCATCGAGGAGCTCCAGGCCGGCGGTCTGCGGCCGGCCGACGTCGAGGCCGCCGCCGGCACCCTCGAGAGCTCTGCCTACCTCACCGACGTCGCGGCGCTGTTCGCGGGCTACGAGGCGGTGCGCGAGAGGGCCGGCCTGGCCGACGCGCACTCCGTCGCGGGCCGGGCGATCGCGCTGCTGCGCGAATCGCCGGCCGCTTGGCGACGGCCGGTCTTCCTCTACGGGCTCGACGACCTGACGGGCAACCAGTTCGAGCTGCTGGCCGCGCTCGTCGCGCGCGGCGAGGTGACCTTCGCCCTGCCCTACGAGGAGGAGAACGCCGCGATCGCCGCCCGAACCGCCCCGTTGCTGGAGCGCCTGCGCGGGCTCGGCGTCGCCTCCGAGACCCGCACCGACCCGCAGCCGGCCCATACGGACGACCCGCTGCTCTTCCACCTCGAGCGGAGCTTCGGCCGAGCGGGCGCCGAGCGGCGGGCGCCGCGCGGCGGCCTGACGCTGCTGCGCTCGGCCGGCGAGCGCGGCGAGGCGGAGGCGATCGGGGCCGCCGTGGCGCGACTGCACGCCGAGGGCGCGGAGCCCGGCGAGATCGCGATC
>DASQDJ010000051.1:0-8139 GCA_035634215.1 Solirubrobacterales bacterium
GAAGAAGTGCTCGGCGTCGTAGACGACGCGCTTGCCCGCCTCGCGGCAGAAGGCGACCGAGTCGGCGATCATCGCCAGGTTCTCCTCACGCGAGGCGCGGATCACCTTCTCCAGGTGCAGTCCCCAGCTCTTGCCGACCAGGCAGACGACCGGCGCGAAGGCGCCGACCAGGACGGCGAGCGCCTCGTCGTCGGAGGCGCGCCGGTCGCGCCGGCGCGTCATGCCGAAGGCGACGGCCGTCGCGTTGCTCAGCTCCAGCTCCGCGAGCCGGCCGAAGAACTCGGCTTCCTTGGGGTTGGAGCTGGGGAAGCCGGCCTCGATGAAGTGGACGCCGAGCCGGTCGAGCGCCTGGGCGACCTTGAGCCGCTCCTCCACCGAGAGCGAGATCCCGGGCGTGCCCAAGCCGTCCCGGAGGGTCGTGTCGTAGAGCCTTACCTGTTCCATCTGGTGCTGCCTTTCTAGCCGAGGGGTCGAGGGAGCCTGCGCAGGGGCGCGCCAGCCGCTAGGCGGCAGGCGTAATTCGCCCCGCCTCGACCTCGACGAAGTCGAGCCACTCCAGGTACTCCTCGGCCCGGCCGTGCAGCGCGTCGAAGAACTTCGACTGCAGGTGGCGGGTCACCTCGCCCGGCCCGCCGAGCGGGTGGTCGTCGATCTCGCGGACGGGCACCAGCTCCGCCGCGGTCCCGGTCAGGAAGACCTCCTCGGCCAGGTACAGCTCGGCCCTCGCGACGTCACGCTCGACCACGGTGTAGCCGAGGTCGCGGGCGATCTGGATCACCGACTTGCGGTTGATCCCGTCGAGGATCGAGGCGACGTGCGGCGGCGTGACGATCTCGCCGTCGCGGACCAGGAAGATGTTCTCGCCCGAGCCCTCGCAGACGAAGCCGCGCTCGTCGAGCAGCAGCGCCTCTTCGTAGCCGGCAGCCTGGGACTCGTGCTTCGCCAGGATCGAGTTGAGGTACTGGCCGGAGGCCTTGGCGTGTGGGATGAGCCCGCCGGTTCCGATCCGCCGCCAGCTCGAGACCTTGGCGCGGATCCCGTGCTTCTGGCCCTCCTCGCCGAGGTAGGCCCCCCAGGGGAAGGCGGCGACGATCACGTCGACCGGGGCGTCGGTCGCGTAGAGGCCGAGGTTGCCGTAGCCGCGGAAGGCCAGCGGGCGGATGTAGCAGGAGCTCAGGCCGCAGCGGGCGATCAGCTCCTTGGTCGCGTTGGCGATCTCCTCGCTCGAGTACGGCAGTTCCAGGTAGTAGAGCTCGGCCGACTTGGCGAGCCGGTCGAGATGGTCGCGGTGGCGGAAGACCGCGGGGCCGCGCTCGGTCTCGTAGCAGCGGATGCCCTCGAAGACGCCGGTGCCGTAATGGAGGGCATGGCTGAGCACGTGCACCTTGGCCTCGTCCCAGGGCACGAACTCGCCGTTGTGCCAGATCAGTTCGGCGGTCTCCATCCCGGGAAAGTATGCCCGATGGACGGGAAAGCCCGAGTCAGAGCCCGGCCAGCACTGCCTCGGTCATCTCCGCCGTGCCGACTTCGGTTTCCGGGCTGGGGTCTTTGGCCAGCGGCGGCGGGGCGACGGCGCCACTGAGCAGATCGGCCGTGCGCAGACCGCGCTCGAGCGCGGCGTCGACGGCGAGCTCGATTCGCTCGGCATCGTCCGGGCGGTCGAGGCCGTGGCGCAGCATCATCGCGGCGCTGAGGAAGGTCGCGAGCGGGTTGGCGACGCCCTGGCCGGCGATGTCGGGAGCGGAGCCGTGGACGGGCTCGAAGAGACCGGGCGAACCGTCGGCGCCGAGGCTGGCGGAGGGCAGCATCCCCAGCGAGCCGGTCAGCATCGCCGACTCGTCGCTGAGCACGTCGCCGAACAGGTTCTCGGTCAGGATCACGTCGAAGTCGGCCGGGCGCGAGACGAGCTGCATCGCGGCGTTGTCGACCAACAGGTGTTCGAGCTCGACGTCGGGATAGGCCGGCGCCACTCGCTCCACGACCTCGCGCCAGAGGCGCGACGTCTCGAGCACGTTCGCCTTGTCGACCGAGGTGACGCGTGGCTTGCGGCCGCTGCTCGCGGCGCGGCGACGGGCCGCCTCGAAGGCGGTGTGGGAGATCCGCTCGATCTCGGCGGCCGAGTACTCGCAGGTGTCGTGGGCGGAGTCGCCTTCGCGACCGCTCTTGCCGAAGTAGATGCCGCCAGTCAGCTCCCGGACGACGAGCAGGTCGGTCCCCGCGATCCGCTCCTCGCGCAGCGGGCTGGAGCCGACGAGCGCCTTGGTCGGACGGACCGGCCGCAAGTTGGCGTAGAGGCCCATCCCCTTCCGCAGGCCGAGCAGGCCCTGCTCGGGCCGCGGCTTGTCGGGGTCGGTCGTGTCCCACTTGGGGCCGCCGACCGCGCCAAGCAGCACGGCATCGGCCTCGCGACACGCGACGAGCACCTCGTCGGTGAGGGCGGCTCCGTGCGCGTCGATCGAGGCGCCGCCGACGAGTCGTTCGTCGAAGGAGAACTCGCCCAGCGCCTCGAGCAGACGACGCGTCGCCGAGACGATCTCAGGGCCGATCCCGTCGCCGGGCAGCAGGACTATGCGAGGGGCGCTGCTCACGAGGGCGGCACTCTACGACCCGCCGGCTGTTCGGTGCCCATATGGGCACCTAAGAACCGGCACGTGCCTCGATGTTGAGGCGGACGTAGCGCAGGACCAGCGGCCGGGGCAGCTCGGCGTCCACGGCGTCGGTGAACGGCTCGCGCAGCTCCGTTGGCAGCATCTCGTGGTGGGCGGCGAGGCCGACGACGGCGACGTAGTGGCGCGGGTCCTCGGGCTCGACCACCCGCTCCTCCAGCCAGCAGCGGACGTCGGCGAAGCCGGCCCGCTCCAGGCGCGCCTCGGTCTCCTCCGCGGTCGCGTAGTGCCAGGGCTCGGCGCGGTCGGCCAGGTGCTCGGCGAAGGGCTCGCGCTCGGCGGCGCGCTTCACCGCCGCGACCCAGTTGGCGACGTTGCCCTCTCCCCCGCATTGCGCGGCTAGGACGCCGCCCGGCCTCAGGACCGCGCGGAGGCGGCGGAAGAGCTCTTCGTGATCGAAGATCCAGTGGAATACCGCGTTCGAGAAGACGGCATCGACCTCCGTTTCCAGCTCTAGGTCGAGCAAGTCGGAGTGGAGCACTTCGACGCGCTCGCCGAAGGGCGCCAGCGCATCCCTGGCAGTGGCGACCATCGACTCGGAGCCGTCGACCGCGATCACCCGTCCGCGCGGCAGCCGCTCCGCCAGCAGCTTGGTCACCCGTCCCGAGCCGCAGCCGGCGTCGAGCACCGTCTCGTCGCCGCGCAACGGCAGCCGCGCCAGCACCTCGCGCGACCACTCTTCCTGCGGCGCGGCGAGGCGGTCGTAGGCCTTCGCGTCCCAGTCGGCCGTGCCGCCCGGCACGGGACTCAGAGAGCCGTCGTGAGGGGACCGCGCTCGGCCCCGCCGCCGGCCTCGAAGGCGTCGATCGCGCCGCCGTTCTCCAGCGTGATGCCGATGTCGTCGAGCCCGTTCAGCAGTCGGTGCTTGACGTCGGGCTCGATCTCGAACGGGGAGACCCCGTCGGCCGTATTCACGGTCTGATCGTTGACGTCGATGCGCGCTTCGCCGGCCGCCGCGACGGCGCGGCAGTGCTCCTCGTCGAGCACCACCGGCAAGAGGCCGATCTTCGTGCAGTTCGAGTAGAAGATGTCGGCGAAGGACGGCGCGACGATCGCCTCGAAGCCGAAGTCCTCGAGCGCCCAAGGGGCGTGCTCGCGCGACGAACCGCAGCCGAAGTTGCGGCCGGCGACCAGGATCGGGTTCGGCTCCAACTCGATCTCGCCGGAGCGCAGCCAGTCGTAGAAGAGGAACTCGCCGAAGCCCGTCCGCTCGACCCGCTTCAGGAACTGCTTGGGAATGATCTGGTCGGTGTCGACGTCGGCACGATCGAGCGTCGAGACCTTGCCCTCGATCACGTCTATCGGTCGCATCCTCAGCTCCACTCTCTGATGTCGACGAAGTGGCCCTCGATCGCCGCCGCCGCGGCCATCTTCGGGCTGACCAGGTGGGTGCGACCGCCCTTGCCCTGGCGCCCCTCGAAGTTGCGGTTGGAGGTCGAGGCGCAGCGCTCGCCCTCCATCAGGGTGTCGGGGTTCATCCCCAGGCACATCGAGCAGCCCGCCTCGCGCCATTCGAAGCCGGCCGAGCGGAAGACCTCGTCGAGGCCCTCCTCTTCGGCGGTCCTCTTGACCTGCTGGGAGCCCGGCACGACCATCGCCCGCACCGAGCCGGCGACCTTGCGGCCGTCGACGACGCTCGCCGCCTCGCGCAGGTCCTCGATCCGCGAGTTCGTGCAGGAGCCGATGAAGACGCGTTCTGGCCGCACCTCGGTCATCGGCGTGCCCGGGTCCAGCGCCATGTAGGCGAGGGCGCGCTCGGCCGACTCGCGGTCGGCGGGCGACTCCATCGCGGCCGGGTCGGGGACCGCCTCGGTGACCTGGACGACCATCCCGGGCGTCGTCCCCCAAGTGACCATTGGCGAGATCGCCGCCGCGTCGATCTCGACCTCGGTGTCGAAGCTGGCCCCGGGATCGGTCGGCAGCTCGCGCCAGCGCGCCATGGCGGCGTCGAAGTCGGCGGGCGCCGCCGGCTTGCCGCGCACCCACTCGAAGGTCGTCTCGTCGGGGGCGATCATCCCGGCGCGGCCGCCGCCCTCGATCGTCATGTTGCAGACCGTCATCCGCCCCGGCATCGAGAGCGACTCGATCGCCGGCCCCGCGTACTCGACCGCGTGGCCGACCATGCCGCCGGTGCCCAGCCGCCCGATCGTCGCCAGGATCAGGTCCTTGGGGGTGACCCCCGGGCCGAGCTGGCCCTCGTAAGAGATACGCATCGTCTTCGGCCGCTTCTGCACCAGGCACTGGGTTGCGAGCACGTGCTCGACCTCCGAGGTGCCGATGCCAAAGGCCAGCGCGCCGAAGGCGCCGTGGGTCGAGGTGTGGCTGTCGCCGCAGACGATCGTCATGCCCGGCTGGGTGACGCCCAGCTCGGGGCCGATCACGTGGACGATGCCCTGCCGGTCGGAGCCGAGCGAGTAGACGGGGATGCCGAACTCTTCGCAGTTGCGCTCCAGCGTCTCGACCTGGACCCGCGAGAGCCGATCGGCGATCAGCCGCGCCGTCTTCGTGCCGTCGGTCGGGACGTTGTGGTCGGCGGTGGCCAGCGTCTTGTCGGGGCGGCGCACCTCGCGGCCGGCCATCCGCAGGCCGTCGAAAGCCTGTGGTGAGGTCACCTCGTGGACGAGGTGCAGGTCGATGTAGATCAGCCCGTCGCCGACCTCGTGCGCCTCCCAGATCTTGTCGAACATCGTTCTTGCCATAGCCCGCTAGCTCCTCCTCAGTCCGGCAGCGATCACGGCGAGGAACTCCGCCCTCTCCTCGCCTTCGTTCTCGAAGTGGTGCGGCAGGTCCGCGTCGAACGTTACGGCGTCGCCCTCGCCGAGCTCGTGGCGGGTGCCGTCGACGACGAGGGCGACGACGCCGCTGAGGACGATGGCGGTCTCGCGGCTGCCCGGCTCGTGCATCGGCGGGTCGTCGGGGCCGCCGGTGGCGGCGCCCGCGCGGAGGCTGTGCAGCGAGACGTCGGCGCGCTGGCCGGGCAGCGGCGGCGTCAGCTCCTCGAACTGGTGCCCGCCCCGCGAGGACCGGCGCCGGCCCGCGGCGCGGCTGACGACGACGTGCTCGCCCTCGTCGAGGCGCAGCAGCGGCGAAAGGGTCAGCTCGAGGCCGGCGGCGATCTTCGCCGCGACCGCCAGGGTCGGGCTGGTCTCCCCCCGCTCGACCTGGGAGAGCATCGGCGCGCTGACGCCGCTGCGCGCCGCGAGGTCGCGCAAGGAAAGGCCCATCGCGTCGCGCAGGGCGCGAACGCGGGGCCCGATTTGCGGCGGGAAGCCCGAAGCGCCGGCGTCGACCCTCCTCGGCGTCGTCTCGATCATCGCTGGCACGTCTATACGTTATCACGTACATTTGTACGCGCGATCCTCCGGTGCGCTTTACGCCCACCTGACGCACAAGAAACCCACCGGAAGACCTCTTGTGGTTCGACAGCCTCTCGTGGTTCAGAAGACATCTCGTGGTTCGTCAACCAGCCGGGAACGGGTAAAGATCTGCGATGCCGCTGACCCTGATCGTCGACATCGACGGCACGCTCGTCGACACGAACTACCACCACGCGATCGCATGGCAGCGCGCCTTCCGCGCCCACGGCCACCAGGTGCCCGCCTGGAAGATCCACCGCCACGTCGGCATGGGCGGCGACCAGTTCGTCCCCGCCCTGCTCGGCGAGGAGGTCGACGACGACCAGGGCAAAGCCCTGCGCGAGGGGCACGGCGAGGCCTACATGGAGATGATCGCCGAGGTTGAGGCACTGCCCGGGGCGTGCGAGCTGCTCCGGGAGCTCCACGAGGACGGCCTGAGCGTCGTCCTCGCCAGCTCAGCCAAGCAGGAGGAGGTCGACCACTATCTCGACCTGCTCGGCGCCCGCGACCTGGTCGCCGGCTGGACCACCTCAGCCGACGTCGAGCGGACCAAGCCGAAGCCGGACCTGATCCGGGCGGCGATGGAGAAAGTCGGAGGCGACGGGCCCTGGCTGATGGTCGGCGACTCGGTCTGGGACGCGCGGGCGGCCGCCAACGCGGACGTGCCGACGCTCGGCGTCCTCAGCGGTGGCTTCTCCGAGGAAGAGCTGCGCGAGGCCGGGGCCGTCGCGGTGGTCGAGTCCGTGGAGGCGATCCGCGAGGATCGCGCGGCGCTGGTCTCGCTCGCCTCCTGACGGGACGTGATGCACGTTGACCGCCCACAGCGGGTGGTCAACGTGAATAACGTGGGTCGGAGCGGGGTGCGGCGCTACGGGCCGGGCGTGCGCTCGACCGCTGCCTCGGCGGTCGCCGCCTCGGCCTCACGGATCGCCGCGCCCTCGAGCGCGTTGGAAAGCGCCCGCACGTAGGCGCGCGCCGACGCCTCGAGGATGTCGGTGGCCACGCCCTGCCCGGTCGCCAGGCGGCCGGCGGCGCGCAGCATCACGCTGACAGCGCCAAGGGCGTCCTCTCCTCCCGTCACCGCCTCCACCGTGTACTGGCGTAGCTCGCACTCGGTGTCGGTCGCCTTCTGGATCGCGTGGAAGATCGCGTCGACCGGCCCGTCGCCACTCGACTTGCCCACGACCTCCTCGCCGGAGGGCAGCTTGACCGCGACGCGGGCGAGCGGCTCGCGGCGGGACCCCGCCTCGACCTCGAACCAGGCCAGCTCGTGGGCGTCTGCGCGCTCGCGCATCTCGTCGGAGACGATCGCCTCCAGGTCGAGCGCGGTCACCTGCTTCTTGCGGTCGGCGATCTCCTTGAAACGCTTGAAGGCCGCGTTCAGCGCGCTGCCCTCGACCTTGAAGCCGAGCTGCTCCAGCGCGTCGCGCAGAGCGTGGCGGCCGGAGTGCTTGCCCAGGACGATCGAGTTCGACTCCAGGCCGATCTCGGTCGCGTCCATGATCTCGTACGTCGTCCGCTCCTTCAGCACACCGTCCTGGTGGATGCCCGACTCGTGCGCGAAGGCGTTGCGGCCGACCACCGCCTTGTTGGGCTGCACGGCGTAGCCGGTGAGCCGGGAGACCATGCGGCTGGTGCGGGCCAACTCGCGGGTGTGGACGCCGGTGGTCAGGCCGTGGGCGTCCTCGCGGGTCCGGATCAGCATCACGATCTCCTCGAGCGAGCAGTTGCCGGCCCGCTCGCCGATCCCGTTCACGGCGCACTCGACCTGGCGCGCGCCGGCCAGCAAGCCGGCGTAGGAGTTCGCCACCGCCATCCCCAGGTCGTCGTGGCAGTGGACCGAGAGCTCGACGCCGCGCAGCGAGGGCGCCAGCTCGTAGAGGCGCCGGAAGTAGTCCGCGTACTCCTCGGGCGTCGTGTAGCCGACCGTGTCGGGGATGTTGACGACGGTCGCGCCCTCCTCGACGGCGATCGCGCAGACCTCGGCGGTGAACTCGACGTCGGCACGGGTCGCGTCCATCGGCGAGAACTCGACGTCCTCGCAGTAGCTCTTGGCCAGCGCCACGGCCGCCCGCGCCTGGCCCTTGACGTCCTCGCGGTCGGTCTGCAGCTGGTGC
>DASQDJ010000052.1:0-2110 GCA_035634215.1 Solirubrobacterales bacterium
GGCCGACGTAGGTCGGGATCAGGTACCAGCCGGCAGCCGTCTGCGAGGCGACCCAATTCGCGGTCAAGTTCGGCTGCGAGCAGGCGCGGTTGAGCCCGCCGATGTAGACGCCGACGGAGCGGTAGGGCGATCTCTTCCACGCCGACATCGCTTGTGCCGAGGGGGCGGTGCAGGCGTCGAAGCCGAGGCCGGTGAAGATGGCGCCGGAGGACGAGGTGGCCGCGGACGCGTTCGCGAGAGGCCGTGGCGCCACCGGCAGAGCCGACGCACCCGGGCGCTGCGACCGCCGAGGTTCGACCAGGATCGCCCGTTGCCGCCCGATCGCATCCGAGGGACAGCGCTGCTGCGCCGACGGCGTCCCCAGGTAGACCGCCCGCCGGTCGAGCCGCACGCACATCCCGGGGTGCTGCTTCAGTCGGTAGACCGGCCACTCCGCCGGCACCGCGATCGTGCGACCGTCGAAGCGGACGCTGCGCTCCTCGGAGGCGGACGCAGAACCCGGGAGGATGAGCGGCAGGAGCGCCGCGAGCACGAGAAGGGCCCAGCGAGCGGCAGTGGGGCGGACTGGCGAGATCAAGGTCTGCACTCTGCGTACAAGCAACCGGCGAGGTCAAAAGTTGCAGGGGGACGGGCGAAAGCCTGCAACGAGTGCCCCGAGCTGGATTCGAACCAGCGGCCTATCCCTTAGGAGGGGATCGCTCTATCCAGCTGAGCTATCGGGGCGGGAGTGGAATTCTCGCTTAGTTGGCCAAGAGTTGTCGAAGTTGGTGCGAAGTGCGCGCCACAGGTGCGGAGTGAATCGGCAGGATCGCTTGCATGAGAACGGCAGAGGTAGTGGACATGTCCGGCGCACGGTCTAATGTGCTGCACATGTCCAAGATGATTCAGATCAGGAACGTGCCCGACGACCTGCACAGGGAACTGAAGATGCGGGCGGCCGCGGCGGGGATGAGCATGTCCGACTACATCAAGCGGGAGCTCAGCCGCCGGAGCCGTAAATCGACGATCAAAGAGATCGGCGCGAGGAGCCAAGGGCGCAGCGCCGGCTCCACCCTGACCACGCAAGACGTCGTGGACATCATCCGCGAGATGCGCGGCGACTGATGCCGGTCGTCGATGCGTCGGTCCTCGTTGAGCTGCTCCGCCACGGGGAGCACAAGGACCTGGTCGAAGAGCGACTTGACGCCGAGGAATACGCGTTGTGGGCGCCGCATCTGATCGATGCGGAGATCGGTCAGGCGCTGCGGCGATCGGTGCGCCTGGGCAAGCTCACCGCGGATGCCGCGGGAAGGGCTCTTTGGGAAGTCGATGACATTCCAGTGGAACGGGTGGAGCACGAACTCCTGATCCACGTCGCCTGGGGCCTGCGCGACAACTTCAGCTTCTACGACGGGCTCTACGTGGCCTTGGCGCTGATGCTCGACGAACCGCTGCTCACCTTCGACGCGCGGCTTGCACGCAGCGGCTTCGACATCCCGGTCGAGGTGCTCGGTCAGGCGTAGAGGCTCTCGGAGGCGAGCTCCATCGCCCGCCGGCTCCAGAGCTTCACTTCCATGAAGACCCGGTCGCCGTAGCCCTCGAGGGCGTCGAGGGCGATCAGCGTGAAGCGGTCGTGGGAGATCTCCTCTTGGTCGACGGTCTCCGCGTCGAGGACGGCGGTGGCGGCGACGGCGCCGCGAACCAGCGGCCGCCCCCAGACGAGGGTGACGCCGCCGGCCCTTCCGCTCTCGCCGCGCCAGCGGCCGATCACGTCGTCGTTGAGGTCGATGCGCCAGTCGGGGTTGTCCTCGGCGAGGACGTCGGTGAAGTCGGCCTTGGCGGCGAAGTCCCGCGGGTCGCCCTCCGGCGGCTGCACGTAGGAGACGTGGCCGAACAGCTCGAGTCCTCCCTCCTCGCTCTCCGCATGGGCGGAGCAGGGGACCCAGACCCGCCCGCCCCAGGAGCGCTCGGGGAACCAGTCCACCTCGGCCGGAACCTCGACGCCGTCCGGCAGGTCCTCGACTGCCGCGACCGCCTTCGCGAACTCCTCCCGCAGGCGCTCGGCGAAGCGGCCGTGCGGAATCCCCTCCTGCGTCGAGTCGGCGATGAAGCGCGGAATCGGCCGCGGGTT
>DASQDJ010000053.1:0-3824 GCA_035634215.1 Solirubrobacterales bacterium
GCTCGAATGGCCGGCCCGCGGCGTCGAAGGGCTCCAAGCGGGGCGGCGAGGGCTCGGGCAAGGCGCCCAAGTCCTACGTCGTCCAGAACGGCGACACCCTCACCTCAATCGCTCACCGCATGGGGATCTCCGTCGCTCGCATCCAGGAACTGAACCCGGGCGTCGACCCCCAGATCCTCGTCTCGGGCGAAAAGCTGAAGCTGCGGTGAGGCTTCGCCTGCTGGTCGCGGCGCTGTGCGCGGCGCTGCTGGCGCCGCTCGCCGCCGCGAGCGAAGCGGGCGCGGCCGAGCCGGCGCTCGACGCGCGCGCCTGGGCGCTGATCGACGCCCGCACCGGCGACGTGCTCGCCTCCCACGCGGCCGACGAACGGCTGCCGATCGCCAGCACCACCAAGCTGATGACCGCCTACGTGGCGCTGAAGGAGCTGTCTCTACGCGAGACGGTGAGGGCGGCCTCCTACACCCCGACCACGGCCGAGTCGCTGCTCGGGTTACGGCCCGGCCAGCCGATCAGCGTCCGCGACCTGCTCTACGGGCTGATCCTGCAGAGCGGCAACGACGCCGCATATGACCTCGCGCTCGCCGCTGCCGGCTCCGAAGATCGCTTCGTCCGCGAGATGAACCGCTACGCGGCGGCGCTGGGGCTCTCCGACACCCACTACGCCAACCCGATCGGGCTCGACGAGGCCGGCAACTACTCCACGGCCTACGACCTGGCCGCGCTCGCCCGTCGCCTGCTCGCGATCCCGGCCTTCGCCAAGATCGCCGCCTCGCGGCAGGCCGTGCTGCGGAGCCTGCGGCCACCGCGCCGGATTGACACCCGGGTCGACCTGCTCTACGAGCTGCCGTGGGCGACGGGGATCAAGACCGGCTACACGCTCGGAGCCGGATACGTGCTGGTCGGCGCCGGCCGACTCGACGGCGTGCAGCTCGTCTCCGCCGTTCTCGGCACGGAAAGCGAAGCGGCCCGCGACGAGGAGACCGAGGAGCTGCTCACCTACGGCTTCTCGCTGCACCGCCACGAGGTGCCCGTCCGCGGGCGCGAGGCGATGGCGGCGCCCCCGATCCGCTGGACCGACGGGCGGCTGTCGCTGCGCGCCGCGCGCACGGTCGCGATTGGCGTCCGTCGTGAGCAGCGCCTCGCGGTCGAGGTCGACGCCCCGTCCGAGGTCGAGGGGCCGATCCGCAAGGGGGCCGTGCTCGGTCGGGCGACGGTCAGCCTCGACGGGGTCCGCGTCGCCCGCGTGCCGCTCCTGGCGGCTCGCTCGGTGCCCGAGGCGAGCACGGTTGACAAGGCGCGCGACCTGGTCGGCGACAACCTGAGCTGGCTGGCCCTCATCGTCTTCGCGATACTGATCGCAGTAGTGCTTCTGAGGCGACGCAGGCGATGATCCTCACCGTAACCCTCAACGCCGCAATCGACCGCACCGTCGCGGTCCCCAACTTCCACCTCGGGCACCGCCACCGGGCGGTCGAGAGCCGCACGGTCGCCGGCGGCAAGGGGATCAACGTGGCGCGGGCGCTGCGGCTGCTGGAGCGGCCGGTGGTCGCGACCGGCTTCGCCGGCGGGCCGACTGGCAACCGGGTCCTGGAGGAGCTGCGCAACGAGTCGATCCCCAAGGACCTCACCTGGATCGCCGGCGAGACGCGGATCAACCTCGCCGTCGTCGACCCGACCTCGGGCGAGCAGACCGAGATCAACGAGCGCGGGCCGGCGGTCAGCCCCGAGGAGGTCGAGCGCTTCCTCGAGCGCCTGCGCTACCTCGCCGGCGGCGCCAAGATGTGCGTGCTGGCCGGGACGCTGCCGCCCGGCGCCGGCGACGACCTCTACGCCCGCCTGGTCGGGGAGCTGCGCGAGCGCGGTGTCGTCTCGATCCTCGACTCCGATGGCGAGCCGATGCGGGCCGGGCTGCGGGCCGGCGCCTCCGTCGTCGCACCCAACGAGCGCGAGGCCGAGGAGCTGGTCGGCCAGGAGTTCGCCGACCGCGACGACCTCGCCCACGGCCTCTCCGAGCTGACCCGGCTGGGGGCCGGCGAGGCGATCATCACCCGACCCGACGGCTGCGTCGCGGCGGTCGGCGAGGGCTCGGAGCGGCGCCTGCTCGAGCTGCGGATCCGCCCCCTCGACCCGGTCTCGACGGTCGGCTCCGGCGACGCCTTCCTGGCCGGCTACGTCGCCGCCCGCTACGACGGCCGCCCGCCCGAGGAGTGCCTCGCCTACGGCGTCGCCTGCGGGGCGGAGTCGACGCAGCACTTCGGCGCCGGCACGGTGGATCGCACCCAGGTAGAGCGGCTCCTCGACGAGGTCGAGCTGCGCGACCTGGAGGTCCACGCGGAAGTGTAGGCTGGGTTCATCACCGCCACCCGCCCTGGAGGACTGATTTGGAGATCGAAATCGGTCGGGGGAAGAAGGGGAGGCGCGCATACGGATTCGACGACATCGCGATCGTCCCGTCGCGCCGGACCCGCGATCCCGACGACATAGACATCAGCTGGAGCCTCGGCCCCTACCACTTCGACCTGCCGCTGGTCGCCTCGGCGATGGACGGGGTGGTGAGCCCCGACACCGCCGTGCTCGTCAACCAGCTCGGCGGCCTCGGGGTGCTCAACCTCGAGGGGCTCTGGACCCGCTTCGAGAACGCCGAAGAGAAGCTCGAGCAGATCGCGGCGGCGCCCAAGCACGTCGCGACGCGGATCATGCAGGAGATCTACACCGAGCCGGTCAAGTCGGAGCTGATCGGCCAGCGCGTCGAGGAGATCAAGGCCCGGGGAGCAGTCGCCTGCGGCTCGCTCACCCCCCAGAAGGTGCGCGAGCACTACGAGGTCGCGATTGAGGCCGGCATCGACATCCTCGTCATCCAGGGCACCGTGATCTCTGCCGAGCACGTCTCGACCACAGTCGAGCCGCTCAACCTGAAGGAGTTCATCGCCGAAGTTCCGGTGCCGACTGTGGTCGGCGGCTGCGCCTCCTACTCGACCGGCCTGCACCTGATGCGCACCGGCGCCGTGGGCGTCCTGGTCGGGGTCGGCCCGGGCGCCGCCTGCACGACGCGCGGCGTGCTCGGGATCGGGGTGCCGCAGGCGACCGCGATCGCCGACGTGGCGGCGGCCCGCGCCCAGCACATGCTCGAGACCGGCGAGTACGTCAACGTGATCGCCGACGGCGGCATGCGGACCGGTGGCGACGTCTCCAAGGCGATCGCCTGCGGCG
This sequence comes from Solirubrobacterales bacterium, assembly GCA_035634215.1. GTDB lineage: Bacteria > Actinomycetota > Thermoleophilia > Solirubrobacterales > 70-9 > VRUE01. The sequence continues at coordinate 3,211 of DASQDJ010000053.1, forward strand.
CCGACTCGGTGATGGTCGGCTCGCCGCTCGCCCGCGCCAAGGAGGCGCCCGGTCGCGGCTTCCACTGGGGGATGGCGACCTTCCACCCCTCGCTGCCGCGGGGCACGCGGGTCTCGACCAAGCAGGACGGGACGATGGAGGAGATCCTGATGGGCCCGGCGCAGGAGAACGACGGCACCTTCAACCTGATGGGGGCGCTGAAAACCTCGATGGCCACCTGTGGCTACGAGGACATCCGCTCCTTCCAGCGGGCCGAGGTGATGGTCGCGCCGGCGCTGATGAGCGAGGGCAAGAAGCTCCAGAACGAGCAATCGGTGGGAATGGGCTCCAACGGAAGGGCGGCGGTCTCCGCCGGTGTTGGAGTCGCCGACGACTGAGGCCGGCGCCCCCAAGGCGCCGGCCCGGGTGACCGAGGAGGTGCTGGTCCTCGACTTCGGGGGCCAGTACTCGCAGCTCATCGCGAGGCGCGTCCGCGAGTGCGGGGTGTTCAGCGAGCTGCTGCCGCACCACGTCGGCGTCGACGAGGTGCGAAAGCGCGCGCCGAAGGGCCTGATCCTGTCGGGCGGCCCGGCCTCGGTGTACGCCGAGGACGCGCCGCGCCTGGACCCGGAGCT
>DASQDJ010000054.1:0-5488 GCA_035634215.1 Solirubrobacterales bacterium
GATCGTCGGCTTCGGGAAGGCGACGATCGCGTCGTAGAGGTCGGCGAAGAGCTGCATGCGGCGCACCTTGCCGTCGGCGTCGAGCTCCTCCTTCACGTCGGCGCCGGCCGAGAGGCCCATGTGGTCGGCGGAGCTAATCACCAGCACGCGCACCGCCTCGTCGCCGCGTGCCACGGCCAGCCGCTCGAGCATCTCGACCAGCATCTGGGTGTCGATCGCGTTGCGCGCCTCGGGGCGCTCCAGCCGCAGCACGGCGACGCCCGCCTCGCCTACCTCGTAGGAGGTGCGACGCTTGGCGGTCTCGTCGTTCACGGCGCCTCCTCAGTCCTCATCGGTCGCGGAACCTAGCCGTTCGACCAACCGCTCGGCCTCGTCGGCCGCCCGCTCGATCAGCGCCGCCACCTCGTCGCGCGGCTCGCGGAAGCGGCCGAGCACGTGGGCCGAGACGACCTCCGGGTCGGTGGAGTCCGGGCGCCCCACCCCCGTCCGCACCCGCCAGAACTCGCGCGAGCCGAGGCCCCGCTCCAGGCTCTTGAGGCCGTTGTGGCCGGCCAGGCCACCGCCGAGGCGGGACTGCACCTCGCCGAACGGCAGGTCGATCTCGTCGTGCAGGACCACGACGTGGTCGAGCGGCGCCTTGAGCGAGCCGCGCGCCGGGCCGACCGAGTCGCCGGAGGCGTTCATGTAGGTCTGCGGCAGCAGGACCGCGACGCGCGGGCCGCCCGGGCCCGTCCGGCCTTCGGTCAGCAGACCGCCGAACTTCTGCTTGGCGCGCGGCAGGCCCCAGCGGCGCGAGAGCTCGGCGCCGATCTCGAAGCCGACGTTGTGGCGCGTTGCGGCGTGCTCGGCGCCGGGGTTGCCGAGGCCGACGATCAGGATGCGGTCGCCACCGGCGGGCTCGTCCCGCTCGCGGCGCCGGAACAGGGACAGGCGCTACTCCCCGGACTCGCCGGAGTCGCCCGAGTCGCCGCCCTCGCCCCCGCCGCCTTCGTCGGCGGCCGGGGCCTCGCCCTCCTCGCCGATCAGCTCGGTCTCCTCCTCGACCTCGGGCTCGACTTCTTCGACTCGCGGAGGCGAGAGGGTGGCGACGATCAGCTCGTCGGGGTCGTCGGCGCAGAACTTGACGCCGTCGGGCGGGGTGACGGTCGAAAGCGCCAGCGTGTCGTTGATCTCCATCGCCGAGACGTCGGCGACGACCCGCTCGGGAATGTCGGTGGGGAGCGCTTCGACGGTGACCTCGCGGACGATGTGCTCGAGCACGCCGCCGGCCTTGACGCCGGGCGCCGTGTCGGCCCCCTCCAGCTCGAGCGCGACCTCCGCTTGGATCGCCTCGTCGAGCTTCACTTCCTGCAGGTCGATGTGGGTGAGGCTGCCGCGGGTCGGGTGGTGCTGCTGGTCCTTGACGACGACCGGCACCGCTTTGGAGCCCTCCAGCTCTAGGTCGAAGAGCGCCTGACCGCCGGCCAGCACGGCGCGCACCTCGCGCTCGGCGACCTGGAAGGGGCGCGCGTCCTTGCCGCCGCCGTAGACGACGCCGGGGACCTGCCCCTCGCGGCGCAGGCGACGCGAGCCGCGCGAGCCAAACTCGGCGCGGGGAGCGGCTTTGAGCTTTTCGCGGGTCTTGGCCATGCGGACGGAGGAGGATACTGAGAACGTGTCCGAAGACGCCAAGATCCCCAAGGGGCGCATACGCCGCTCGGCCAAGCTCGGCTCGATCGTCGGCGTGCAGGGCGCCCGCTATGCCGGCACCAAGGCCGCCAACGTCGGTCGCTCCGAGGAGGAGAGCAAGGAGCGCCTGGAGGCGCGCCACCTCGAGACGGCGATGAAGATGGTCGCGGCGCTGGGCCAAATGAAGGGCGCGGCGATGAAGCTCGGTCAGTTCGCCTCCTTCATCGACACCGACTTCCTGCCCGAGGAGTACAGCGAGATCTACCAGGAGCAGCTCTCCAAGCTGCGCACCTCGGCTCCGCCGATGCCATGGGAGAAGGTCGAGAAGGTGCTCGAGGAGGAGTACGAAGGGGAGCCGCTGGCCGAGCTCTTCGCCGACTTCGAGCGCGAGGCGTTCGCGGCGGCCTCGATCGGCCAGGTCCACCGCGCCGAGCTGCTCGACGGGCGCCGCGTCGCGGTGAAGATCCAGTACCCCGGGATCGCCGAGGCGCTCGACGCCGACCTGCGGAACGCGGGAACCATCGTCCGCCTGGCCCGGGTGCTGGCGCCCGGCCTCGACGCCAAGGCGATCGCTCACGAGATCCGCGAGCGGGTGATGGAGGAGCTCGACTACGAGTACGAGGCGCAGAACCAGCGCACCTTCTCGCGCGCCTACCGCGACCACCCCTTCATCTACGTGCCGGAAGTGATCACGCGGCTCTCGCGGCGGCGCGTCCTCGTCACCGAGTTCGTCGAGGGGCTCGACTTCGAGGCGATCAAGGAGCTGCCCCACGAGGAGCGCAGCCGCTTCGGCGAGATCGTCTTCCGCGGCAGCCTCGGCTCGATCTTCAACCTGCAGCACTTCAACGCCGACCCCCATCCCGGCAACTACCTGCTGCTGGGCGACGGCCGCGTCGCCTTCCTCGACTTCGGCATGACCAAGAAGCTCGACCGCGAGCAGATCGTGCTCGAGCAACGCGCCTTCGACGCCGCCTCGCGCGACGACCCGGAGGCATTCCGGGCGGCGCTGCACGACCTCGGCTTCGTCAAGAACCCGTCCAAGCTCGACGCCAAGCGGCTGATGGAGCACATGCGCGTGGTCGGCGGCTGGTACGTCGAGGACCGCGAGATCGAGATCACGCCGCGACGGGTGATGAAGATCATCGAGGCGACCAACGACCCGCGCTCCGAGTACTACGACCTGATGCGGCGCGAGTCGATCCCGGCCGAGGAGCTGATGGGACGGCGGATGGAAATCGGCGTCGTCGCCGTGCTTGGGCAGCTCGGTGCCAAGCGCAACTGGCACCGGATCATGCGCGAGTGGGTGTACGCCGACCCGCCGGCCACCGAGCTGGGCGAGCAGGAGTGGGAGTACTTCGAGGGAAGAGGTATCCCGCGAACCCCCGGACTGGCGAGCCCCGCCTGATTGGAGAGCTGCGATGCGCAGGATGAAACGCGGTTGGGAGCTGACGAAGAAGAGCTGGGCGCTGCTGCGCGCCCACCGCTCGCTGCTGCGCTTCCCCCTCTACGGGGCGGTGGCGACGATCGTCTGCGCGGCGATCGTCGTCGGGCCGGGCCTCTACCTGATCGACGACGGCAAGGTCGCCTTCGGCGGGCCGCTGGCCGTGATCGGCTTCTACCTGCTCGCGGTGGTCGGCATGTACTTCAGCGTCGCCCTGGCGGCCTGCGCCGACATGATCTTCCACGGCCGCGAGCCGACGGTCGGCGACGGGCTGGCGGTGGCGCGCGAGCGCTTCTCGCAGATCGCCGGCTGGGCGGCCGTCTCGACCGTCGTCGGGCTTGTGCTGAGCGCGCTGGAGAACCAGGGATGGGCCGGCCAGATCGTCGGCCGGCTGCTCGCCGTCGGTTGGTCGCTGATCACCTTCCTGGCGGCGCCCGTGATCGCCTTCGAGGGCACCGGGCCGTTCGCGACGATCAAGCGCTCGGCGGGGCTCTTCCGCTCCCGCTGGGGCGAGCAGATCACCGGCAACCTCGCGATCGGCGGCGCCGTCTTCCTGCTCGTGATGCTGCCGAGCCTCCTCCTCGTCGGCGTCGGCGTCGTCGTCTGGGCCTCGGCCAGCTTCGTCGGCGCGCTGCTCGTCGTCCTCGGCGTGATCGGCTTCGCGATCGGGATGCTGATCAGCAGCGCCCTCAGCGGCATCTTCGGCGTCGCCCTCTACCGCTACGCGCTGGACGGCGAGACGGTCGGCACCTTCACCGCCGAGGAGCTCGAGTCCGCGGTGAAGCCGCGCCGCGGCCGCAACGCGCCGCCGACGGCGACCCCCGGCACGGTCTAGTCGCACCGGCATCGACTCTGCTGAATTGACCACACCGCGGCGTGGTCAATTCAGCAATCGCCGCTAGAGCCGCGCGAAGAGACGCGGGTCGTTCGAGCAGAGGCCGGTGACTCCGTCCTCGACCAGCTTGCGCATCCGCGCCAGGTCGTCGACCGTCCACGCGATCAGGTCGACGCCCGCCTCGCGGCTGGCGCGGGCGAGCCGCGGCGTGACGATCGGGTGGTAGACCCACATCGCCTGCACGCCCATCTCGGGCAGGGCTCGCCGGGCGATCGCCGGCAACCGCCGGCGCATCGCGATCAGCCCCGCCAGCATCGGGCCGCGCGCCCAGCGCTTCGAGGCCCAGTCGCGGGTGACTTTCGGATAGGTCCAGCCGCGCCGCAGGCGCGGCTCCAGCTCGCCGATCCGGGCGAGGCTCGACAGCTCCATCGTCGAGATCATCGCCCGCTCGAGCAGCTCGCGCTCGCGCAGCGCCTCGACGATCTCGGGCTCGCGGCCGGCCAGCTTGATGTCGAGGTCGATCTGGACCCGGTCGAGGGGCGGCGCCGTGAAGGCGTCGAGGCCCTCGGCCAGCGTCAGCGGCTGGCGCCGCTCGGCGTCGTGCCAGTCGTGGGCGACGAGAAGCGGCGAGCGCCGCTCGGCCTCGATCGCGGGGTGCCCGTCGCGCGTCCACAGCACGTCGAGCTCGATCACGTCGACGCCCGCCTCGACCGCCGCCTCGAAGCTCGGCACGGTGTTTCCGGGGCGAACCAGGTCGGCCCCCTTGTGGCCAACCAGGATCGGGCCCTCGCCCAGCCCCAGGCTCAAGTCGGCCTGATGACCATCAGCACCAGGACGGCGACGACGATCAGCAGGTTGAGCCGCGCGACGACCGGCACCCAGTTGCGTCCGGGTGGAGGCGGCTGGCCGGCTTCGATCCCGGCGGCCCCCGCGGCTGCCTTCGGCCCGAGGTAGAAGATCCCGATCGCGGTCGCCACCAGCAGCCCCGCGAGGCCGAGGCCGATCCACAGTTCCCCCCAGTCGTAGAAGCTCTCGGTCAGCCAGATTCCCGCGCCGAGCGTGATCAACGACAGCCAGGGGAAGACGTAGTGGCCGAGCGAGTACGCGAAGCGCAGGGCGGCCAGCATGTTGCGCGGATCGCCGCTGCGCGAGCCGAGGATCATCGCGACGTTTACCGCGAACCCGCCGCCCACCCAGAGGGCCGCCGCGAGCACGTGGATGCTCTTGAGGACGGTGTATTCGTCGACCATCGGGGGGAGCCTAGCCCCCGCCGCCGTCAGACCCCGCGGCGCTCAGAACAGCTGGTTCTCGCCGGCGAAGATCTCGGAGACCGAGTCGTCGGTGAAGATGCGGCGCACGGAGTCCGTGAGGATGTCCGCGCACGTGAGCACCTGAATGTGGTCCGGCGCGCCGGCCCGCAGCGGGACTGTGTCGGTGACGACGATGCCCGAGAGCGGCGACGCCGAAAGCGTCTCGAACGCGCGCCCGGAGAAGATGCCGTGGGTCGCGACCGCGTACACCTCGCGCGCGCCCTCGTCGAGCAC
>DASQDJ010000055.1:0-7393 GCA_035634215.1 Solirubrobacterales bacterium
GGCGACGGTCTTCAAGGTGCCTCATCACGGCTCTTCGAACGCGGACCAGCCACGAGTGTGGGAAGAGGCTCTGGGCAAGAGCCCCTGGGCGATCCTCACGCCGATGATCCGGGGGCGCAATCGCCTGCCAAAAGAGAGCGACCGCCGGCGTCTGCTGGACCGAACCGGCAACGTCTTCATCGCCGCTTCTCCCGAGCGGCTCAAGCGGAAGCGAGACGCGACCGTGGAAGCTACCCTGAAGGCGGTCGCCGCCGAGCCGGTCATCCTCGACCCGCCGATGGGTCAGGTGAGGTTGCGAAGCGAGCCATCCGAAGAGGGTTGGGAGGTCGACCTCTTCGGACCCGCCAGGCCGCTGGCCGCGATCACCTGAGCAGGGGCTGGCTGACCGGCCAGTCGAGCAGCTACCATTGAGTTGCACCAAGCAACGGACTTCGAAGACGGAGGCGGAAGATGGCGGCGAGCGGAAACGGCAGGTTCGGTGGGCGCGAGGTCGTGATCGTCGAGGCGGTGCGGACGCCGGTCGGGCGCGGCCACGAGGAGAAGGGCTACTACAAGGACGTCCACGCCTCCAACCTGCTCGCCAAGGCCTACTCCGAGGTCATCGAGCGGGCAGGGGTCGACGCCGCCGAGGTCGAGGACGTCGTTGCCGGCTGCGTGCAGCAGTTCGGCGAGCAGGGCGTCAACATCGCCCGCAACGCCTGGCTGGAGGCGGGGCTGCCGATCGAGACGCCGGCCACCACCGTGGACCGCCAGTGCGGCTCCGCCCAGCAGGCCGTCAACTTCGCCGCGGCGCTGGTCGCCTCGGGCGTCCACGACGTCGCGATCGGCGGCGGCGTCGAGCACATGGGCCACATCTCCTTCGCCGACAACTACAAGGTGATGGAGGAGCACGGGCTCGCCTTCTCGCCGCAGCTGATGGAGCGCTACAACCTCGTACCGCAGGGAATCTCGGCCGAGCTGATCGCCGACAAGTGGGAGATCCCTCGCTCCGAGCTGGACGAGATCGGCTTGCGCTCGCACCAGCGCGCGGCCCAGGCGACCGAGGAGGGTCGCTTCGAGCGCGAGATCGTCCCCTTTGCCGTGAACGGCGACACCTACGTCACCGACCAGGGCATCCGTCCTGACACCTCGCTGGAGAAGCTCTCGCAGCTGAAGCCGGCCTTCAAGGAGGACGGCAAGGTCACCGCCGGCAACTCCTCGCAGGTCTCCGACGGCGCCGCCGCGGTGCTCCTGATGAGCCGCGAGAAGGCAGACGCGCTCGGCCTGAAGCCGCGGGCGCGGATCTTCGACCAGACGACGGTCGGCGTCGACCCGGTGATCATGCTGACCGGCCCGATCCCGGCAACCAGGAAGCTGCTCGACCGCAACGGGATGACCATGGACGACATCGACCTGGTCGAGATCAACGAGGCGTTCGCGTCGGTCGTCGCCGCGTGGCGCCGCGAGCTCGACCCCGACATGGACCGCGTCAACGTCAACGGCGGCGCGATCGCGCTCGGCCACCCGCTCGGCTCGACCGGCGCCCGCCTGATCACCACCCTGCTGCACGAGATGGAGCGCTCCGACAAGGAGATGGGCCTCGTGACGATGTGCTGCGGCGGCGGGTTGGGCACCGGGACCCTGATCCAGCGCGTCTGAGGTCATCTGGCCGGCGCATATCCGCGTCATCGGTCGCTCGCGTGCAGAGCACGCCACGCTCCCTGCTTCCTTGATCTGCTTGACCAGCTGACCTCAGACACGAAAATGTCTGAAAAGGTGGGGTTGTTGTCCTTGCGGACAGGACGCGGAGGCGGCAACATCGCCGTATGCCGGACTCGCCGCGGGAGATTGTCCTCGTCGCCTACGAGGGCGTGCAGCTGCTTGACCTCTCCGGCCCGGCCGACGTCTTTGACACGGCTTCACGCGTGGTCGCGGCGGCGAAGGGCGGCCGCGGCTACCGGGTCACGGTGGCGACTCCCGGCGGCGAGACCGTGCGCGCATCCTCGGGCGTCGGTGTCGCGGCCGACGCGGCGCTCTCCAAAGTCGAGGCCGCCCGGCTCGACACCTTCCTCGTGATGGGGGGCGAAGGGAGACGCGACCTGGTCGAAGACGGCGCCGTGTTGGCGGACCTGGCGCGGCTCGCGCCTCGAGCTCGCCGCTTCGGCTCCGTCTGCGGCGGCGCCCACCTGCTCGCCGCCGCTGGTTTGCTGGAGGGCCGACGCGTGACGACGCACTGGGCCGGGTGCGCGGGGCTGGCCCGCCGCCATCCCGAGTTGGTCGTCGAACCGGACCGCATCTACGTCCGCGATGGCGAGCTGATCACCTCGGCGGGAGTCACGGCCGGGATCGACCTGGCGCTGGCCCTGGTCGAGGAGGACCACGGCACCGAGGTGGCCCGGACCGTGGCCCGCTGGCTGGTCGTCTTCCTGCAGCGGCCCGGCGGACAGTCGCAGTTCTCCGAGCGCCTCCAGGCGCCGGTGCCCCCTCGGTCGCCGATCCGCGCGCTCGTGGACGAGATCGTCGCGGCGCCGGGCGGCGACCATCGTGTCGCGGCGTTGGCCGAGCGCGCCGCGCTCTCGGAGCGCCAGCTCTCGCGCCTCTTCCTGCGCCAGGCAGGCGTCAGCCCGGCTCGATTCGTCGAGCGGGTGCGGGTCGAGGCGGCACGCGACCTGCTCGAGGCGGGAGGCCTGTCGGTCGAGGCCGTCGCGGAGCGCTGCGGCTTCGGCAGCGCCGAGACGATGCGCCGCGCCTTCCTGCGGGTGCTCGGCGTCGGGCCTGGCGAGTACCGCCGGCGCTTCGCCACCGCCGATCCGGTGGGCCTGGCGGCCGCCTCGTGAGCCGTCTGCTCGGCGAGATCGGCACGATCGAGTGGGCGCGACGGACGAACGGCATCCTCGGCCGCGGTGAGCGGGCGCGCTTCCTCGCCGCGACCGTCCTGAAGACGGCGAGAGTGCTGCCACGGCTGGTCGGAGCCGAGCTGGGCCGGAGCGGCGCGGGCCGAGACGGCGGCGCCGATCCTTCGCGCCTCGCCCCGCCCGACACGCCGTTCGCCCGCGAGCTGCTCGAGGCCTGCGCGGAGCTCGACCCGATGCTGGTCGAGCACGGGTACCGCTCCTACCTGTTCGGCCGAGCGCTCGGAGCGGTGGAGGGGACCGAGTGCGATCCGGAGGCGCTCTTCGCCGCGACGATGCTGCACGACTGGGCGTTCATGACGATGGACGAGCTGGAGGGCCGCTGTTTCACCGTCGCCGGAGCGGAAGCGGCGGAGCAGCTGCTGGCGTCCTCGCCGCTCTCGCACGCCGAACGGCGCGACGTCCTCGACGCGATCACGCTTCATCTAAACCCTGCCGTGCCGCCCGGGCAGGGGGCCGTCCAGCACCTCGCGCACGACGGGATCTCGCTCGATGTGCTCGGGGTGCGCCGATGGGAGCTCGACCGGCTCGGGGTGCGGCGGACCTTCGAGCGCCACCCTCGCCACGGTTTCACGGCGCGCGCCGAGCCGCTGATGCGCGCGCATGGCCGGCGCGTGCGCGGCTGCCGCTGCGCCGCGCTGTTCCTCGCTGGCATGGGGCCGGCGCTGCGGACGGGTCCCTGGCGCCGGCTCGACATCGCGGAGTAGTCTGCGCGAATGGACCTCAGCCTCTCTCCGTCTGAGCGAGAGTTCCGCGAAGAGGTCCGTGCCTGGCGCGAAGAGAACCACCCCGGCCCCGAGCCGGAGGCCGGGCTGGACGAGGTGATGTCTTTCCGCCGCGAGTGGCAGCTGAAGCTGCACGAGGCGGGCTGGGCGGGCATCTCCTGGCCGCAGGAGTACGGCGGCCGCGGCGCGACGATGATCGAGCAGGCGATCTTCGTCAGCGAGGCTTCGCGGCTGGAAGCGCCGAGCCCTGCCAACGTGCTCGGCCTCGCCATGGGCGGGCCGGTCGTGATCGCCCACGGCACCGAGGAGCAGAAGGCGCGCTACCTGGAGCCGATCCTGACCGCCGAGGAGATCTGGTGCCAGGGCTTCTCCGAGCCCGAGTCCGGCTCCGATCTGGCCTCGCTGAAGACCCGCGCGGTCAAGGACGGCGACGAATGGGTCGTCACCGGCCAGAAGGTGTGGACGACCTTCGCCCAGTACGCCAAGTGGTGCATGCTCGTCGCCCGCACCGACCCCGACGCGCCCAAGCACAAGGGCCTCACCTACTTCCTGATGGACATGGAACAGGAGGGGGTGGAGGCAAAGCCGCTCGTCCAGATCACCGGCGAGGGCGAGTTCAACGAGGTCTTCATGGAGGAAGCGCGCATCCCCGACGCCAACGTTGTCGGCGGGGTCGGCAACGGCTGGACCGTCGCGATCACGACGCTGATGAACGAGCGGGCCGGGCTCGCCTTTGGCGCGATCGCGCAGATCGCCAACAGCCTCAAACGGGTCACCCAGCTGGCCACCGAGACGCCGATCGACGGTGGCACGGCGGCCGAGGACCCGGTGATTCGGCAGCGCCTCGCGCAGCTCCACGTCGAGGCGGAGACGATGCGCCTCAACGCCTACCGCGGCCTGACCAAGACGATGCAGTCGGGCATCCCGGGGCCGGAGGGCTCGCTCGGCAAGTGGCAGTGGGCCGACATCAACCAGCGGCTCACCGAGCTGGCGCTCGACATCCAGGGCGCCTACGCGCCGCTGGAGCGCGGCGCCGAGCATGCGGTCGCCAACGGCGCCTGGCAGTACGGGTTCCTGCGCTCCCGCGCCAACTCGATCGAGGGCGGCACCACCGACATCCTCAAGAACATCATCGCCGAGCGGGTGCTCGGGCTTCCGAGGCTGAGGTAGGCAAGGGGGGCCTCATGTACTTCGACCTCAACGACGAGCAGCAGGCGATCAAGTCGACCGCGCGCGACTTCCTCGCCGCCCGCTACAAGTCGGAGCGGATCCGCGAGCTGGCCGAGAGCGAGCGCGGCTTCGAGCAGTCCGACTGGCAGGAGATGGCGGAGCTGGGCTGGACCGGGCTGGCGCTCCCCGAGGAGTGGGGCGGCCAGGGGCTCGGCATCGTCGAGCTCGCCGTCCTCTTCGAGGAGCTCGGCTACGCGCTGGCACCGACGCCGCTGCTCTCCAACACGATCGCGGGCCTGGCCCTGGCGGAGAACGGGACCGACGAGCAGAAGGAGCGCTGGCTGCGCCAGCTGGCGAGCGGCGAGGCACGTGGGACCGTGGCGCTCGTCGACGCCGGCGCGGCTGCGTCACCCGGCGCCTTCTCGATGGAGGCGAGGGCCGACGGCGACGGCGTCGTCCTCGAGGGCGAGAAGGTCCTGGTGCAGGACGCGGCTGCCGCCGACTTCATGCTCGTCGCGACCAGCGACGGCCGCCGCCACCTGGTCGAGCGGGAGGCGACCGGCGTCACGGTGACGCCGGAGCGCTCGATCGACCTGACGCGGCGGCTTCACTCCGTGCGGCTCGACGGCGTGCGGGTCGGCGCCGAGGCGACCCTCGAAGGGGAACAGGCCGACTACCTGCCGGTGCTCTGGCGCGCCTGCGTCGCGATCGCCGCCGAGTCGACCGGTGTCGCCCAGCGGACGCTGGAGATGGCGGTCGAGTACGCCAAAGACCGCCAGCAGTTCGGGCGGCCGATCGGCGCCTACCAGGCGGTCTCCCCCCGCTGCGCGCAGATGCTGCTGGAGACCGAGAACTCCCGCTCCGCCGTCTACGGGGCGGCCTGGGCCGCCGACGCCGAGCCGGAGTCGCTGCCGCTCGCCGCGGCGATGGCGAAGGCCTACGCCTCCGATGCCGGCTGGCGGGTGCCCGACGCCTCGATCCAGGTCCACGGCGGCATCGGCTTCACCTGGGAGCACGACCTCCACTTCTTCCTCAAGCGCGGGCGGGCGAACGCGGCGACGTTCGGTGACGCCAAGTGGCACCGCGAACGGGTCGCCGACCTGGTGCTGGCCGAGGCGTCGGTCCCGGCGCCCGCCTGAGCGCGAGCGGCGGCTCGGGGACGACGATGGGAGCGCTCGACCGGATCTCCGTAGCCGCGATCGGCACGACCGTCGCCGACCTCGAGGCCGAGGCGAAGCTGGCCGAAGACGCCGGGGTGGAGTGCGTCTGGGCGCCGGAGCTGTTCCGTTCCTCGGTGACGCAGGCGGCCTACCTCGCCGGCCGCACCGAGCGGATCGGCGTCGCCACCGGGATCGCCTGGGCCTTCACGCGCAGCCCGTTCATCCTCGCTGTCAGCGCTCTCGACATCGACGAGATGTCGGGTGGCCGCTTCCGGCTCGGCCTCGGCTCCGGAGTCAAGCGGCTGAACGAAACGTGGCACAACGCCGAGTACGGCAGGCCGGCGCCGCATCTGCGCGAGGCGATCGAGGCGACCCGGCTGATCATGCGCCAGGCGGGCGCTGGCGAGCCGATCCGCTACGAGGGCTCCTACTACGACATCGACATCAAGGGCTGGGTGCGCCCCCACCCAGCCCCGCGCGAGTCGGTGCCGATCTACACGGCGGGCGTCCAGGCCGGGATGTGCCGGATGGCCGGCGACGTGGCCGACGGCTTGATCGGCCACCCGATCCAGAGCCTGCGCTGGATCGACGAGGTCGTCGTCCCCGCCTTCGAGGAGGGCCTGCGCCGCTCGGGTCGCGAGCTGGCCGGCTTCGACTACCTGCCGACGGTCTGCTGCGCGATCGACGAGGACGAGGGGCGGGCAATCGAGATGGCCCGCCGCACGATCTCCTTCTACGCGACCGTCAAGACCTACATGCCGCTCTGGGAGCTGCATGGCTTCGCCGACGACGCGGTCGCGGCCGGCGAGGCGTTCCGCCGCGGCGACCTCGCCGCCGTGCCGGCCGCGATCAGCGACGAGATGGTCGACGCCTACTGCGCGGCCGGCCCACTGGACAAGGTCCGCGCCCGTGTCGAGGCCACCGCGGAGCGCGCCGATGGCCTCTTCCTGACGCCGCCGACCTACTTCATCTCACCCGAGGAGCTGAGCGAGTACCAGCGGCGCCTGATCGAGGCGTTCGGCCCGGCGGCGTCCTAGGGGCAGATCACCACGAGGTGGAAGTCGGCGTCCTCGGGGTCGCCTTTCGCGTCGCGGGTGCGCACTTCGATCGCGGCTGGGCTCGCGGCCGCGGTGTTCGTCTGGGCGAAGCCTGCGCCGGGCGGGGTCGTGCCGGCGTTGTTGCGGGAGGCGACGTTCGCGCAGGCGGCGATCGTCTGGGGGAAGGTGACCGCGACCGCGCCGCCGCCCTCGGCGGCGCTGATGCCGGGCGCGCTGGCTCGCACGAGGGTCGCGTTGCCGGGCGCGGCGGGGTTATTGACGACCGCCCAGTAGGTGTGGGTCGCGCGACGGGCGCTGGGCACGACGCCGAGCTTGTTGTTGTTGATCTGGAAGCCGGTCAGCGTGTCCTTCTTGAGCTTGCCGCCGCCGATCGTCTGCTTCTTGATCGC
>DASQDJ010000056.1:0-3541 GCA_035634215.1 Solirubrobacterales bacterium
CATGCTCGACCCGGCTCGCCCGCGGCGGATGCGCGCCGCCCTGCCGGGGGCCAGGCACAAGCTGGCGTTGGCGCGGCCCGCGCCCGACGGTCGCTGGGCCTGGCCGGACGCCGACGTCCCGAGCACCCACGTCGTCAAGCCCGAGAGCGGGGAGCACCCCGAAGCCGTCGTCAACGAGATGTTCTGCGCCAGCGTCGTGGCGGAGGTCGGGCTGCTCGCGCCCCCGACCTGGATCGAGACCATCGCCGGCCGCCCCTGCCTGGTCAGCGAGCGGTTCGACCGAACGTTCGGCGGAACCGGGCTCGGCCGGCTGCACCAGGAGAGCTTCTGCCAGGCGCTCAGCTTCGCTCCCGGGCGAGACGACGAGAACGAGGATGCCGAGGGACCGGCCTTCGCCGAAGCCGCCGGCTTGCTGCGGGCCGCGGGAGCCGAGGACCGCGTCCTCGATCTGATCGCGGTGGCGCTCTGCAACTACATCCTCGGCAACGGCGATTGCCACGGCGACAACCTGGCGCTGATCCTGACGCCGACCGGCTCGCTGCTAGCCCCCTTCTACGACATTGCCTCGACTGCCGTCTACGACGACCCGACGCACGTAGGGATGGTGGTCGCCGGCGACTACGACGAGAGCGCCTACCTGCTGGAACTGGCGGAGATCTGCGAGGAAGCGAAGATCGACTTCGAGCGTTGCAGGGGGATCGCGGCGAGCGTCGCGTCGAAGACGAGCGCGGCGCTCGAGGCGGTGGCGGGCCGAGCGCGGCGGGAGGGATGGCACGCGCCGGTGATCGAGGCGATCCAGGACCTCGCCGGCGAGCGTGCGGTCAACCTCGGCTACGAGGTCCAGTACTGACCGATGCACGCCCTTGACGTCCGCCTGCACGGCGAGCGCATCGGCACGCTCGAGCCGACGGCGGGCGGGGGCTATGAGCTGGCGTATTCGACGGGCATGGTCGCAAAGCACGGCTCGGGGTCGGTCCTGCTCAGCCACTCGCTGCCGGTTCGCTCAGAGCCCTACAGCGCCGACACCACGCGCGCCTTCATCGACGGCCTGCTGCCCGAGGGACGCGCCCGCCGTCGCCTCGCGGCCGAGCTCGGCGTCGACCCATCGGACGGGTACTCCCTGGTCGGGGCGCTCGGCTACGACTGCCCGGGCGCCGTCACGTTCGGGGACGGCGGGGAGCGGTCGCGCGCCGCCGCCGTCTCGGCGTCCCGGGTGGCGCTGGGCGGCGACCGCGAGAAGCTCGGCCTCGTCCGCCACGGCCTGCATGGCGCTTGGGAGTCGCCGCGGCCGGGTCGCCCGAGCACGCACGTCGTCAAGCCCGAACCGGACGGCCTGCCTGAAATCGTCGCCAACGAGATGTTCTGCTGCGCCGTCTTCCGCCAGGCGGGCCTGCCGGCGGTCAAGACGGCGATCGAGGCGATCGACGGCCGGAACTGCCTGGTCTCGCCGCGTTTCGACGTCCTCTGGGAAGGGCCGAGGCCGAAGCGCCTGCACCAGGAGACCTTCTGCCAGGCGCTGGGGATCGCGCCGCCGGGCGCCGGCGGAGGCGAGGCGGACGCGCCGAGCTTTGCCGAAGCCTGCGGGCTGCTGCGGGCGGTCGGGCTCGAGCGGCAGGTCCCGACGCTGGTCCATGCCGCCTTCGGCAACTACGTGCTCGGCAACGGCGATTCGCACGGGCGCAACTTCGCCCTCCTGTTCGGAGAGGGTGGGACGAGCGTCGTGCTCTACGACGTCACCTCGACCGTCGTCTACGACGAGACCGTCGAGGCCGGAATGGTCCTCCCGGATGACGCCGACGTCACAAGCTACCTGCGCGGCCTTTGCCGAGTCGCGGAAGAATGCGGCATTGACCTGGACATCTTCCACATCCAGGCGAGCTGCGCGCTCCGGTACATGTGCGACGCGATCGAGATCGTCGCCGAGCGAGCCGAGGCGCAGGGCTGGTACGCGCCTGTCATCGACCGCATCTTCGAGGTCGCCCGCCACCGAGCCGGCCGCTGCGCCGAACGCTTGCTTCTCTGGGACCGCTTCGACCTGTAGGCACTTCGTCTGTTCCCATAGGGAACCACAACTGTGTCATAATACTGCCGAATGGTCGCTGGGCTGATCGGGGTCGACGAGGAGCGGGCGGGGGCGCGAGCGCTCCGCCTGGTGGCGGCCCCGCTCAACCCTCAAATTCTCGACGAGCTGGCCCGCGGACCGCGCCGCCTGGTCGAGCTGAGACGCGAAACCGGTGCGCCGCCGCAGACCACGCTGCGGGCGCGTGTCAGGGAGTTGAGCGACGTCGGCGCGGTCGCGAAGCGGCGCCTGCATCCCTTTCCGAGCGTTCGCGAGCACGTCCTCGTGAACGGAGCGGGGAGGGAACTGCGATTCGTGGCGGCGACGCTCGCCGGCTGGCTGACGAACGCGCCCCGTGGTGGCCTCGAGCTGGGCGGGGAGGACGCTCGGGCTGCCGTCAAGGCGCTGGTCGACGGTTGGTCGGCGGGGATCCTGCGGACGATCGCCGAGCGCCCGGTTGGCCTGGCCGACCTGGAGGCGGCCGTCGAAGCGCTCAGTCCCCCAGCGCTCGAGCGGCGGCTGCTGGCGCTGCGCGACGCCGGGCTGGTCGAGGCGCGCGAGGGAGCCGGCGAGCCGGCGTCGTATCGCGTCACCGATTGGCTGCGCGAAGCGGCGGCCCCGCTCGTCGTCGCGATCAGGTGGGAGCGCAAGCACCTGCCGGGCGACACGTCGCCGGTCCGGCCGGCGGACGCGGAGGCGGGCCTGCTCCTCGCGGTGCCCCTGCTGCGCCTGCCGGCGGAGGTTTCTGGACGCTGCCGCCTCGGCGTCGAGTTCGACGAAGGGGGGATGCGGCGCCTGGCCGGCGTCACGGTCGAGGTCGAGGCGGGCGAGGTCGTCGCCTGCCATCCGCGCCTCGACAGCGAGCCGGCCACCTCGGTGAGCGGTCCGCCCTCCGGCTGGGAGCGAGTCGCGATCGAAGCCAACCCCGACCGGCTCGAGCAGGGAGGCGACACTCGCCTCGCCCACGCGGTGCTGGACGGCCTCAACCGGACCCTTTTTCCTCCTCGATTGATATAAAGTCTCCGAGCGATGGGGAGCGCAGGAGCAGACGTAGAGGTACCGCCCGACTGGTATCGCTCGGGCTTTCCGGCCGAGACCACCAAGCAGATGCCGTGGGCGGACCGCACGGTCGCCGAAGTCGACCGGGCGATCGGCATGCTGAGGCCGCAGGGCGGCGAGAGGATCCTCGACCTCGCCTGCGGAATCGGCCGGCACTCGATCGAGCTGGCGAAAAGGGGCTTCGACGTCGTTGGCATCGACATCTCGGAGGAGCTGCTCGAGATCGCGCGGCGCGAGGCCGAAGCCCAGTCGCTCGACATCGAGTTCCAACAGGCCGACCTGCGCGAGCTCGACCTCAGCGACGAATTCGACCTCGTCCTCAGCCTCAACGACGGCGCCGTCGGCTACTTCGAGACCGACGAGGAGAACTTCCGGACCTTCGAGGTGGTCGCCCAGGCGCTGCGCTCGGAGGGCGGCCACCTG
>DASQDJ010000057.1:0-3656 GCA_035634215.1 Solirubrobacterales bacterium
CTGAAGGCCAGTCTGGTCGTGACAGTGGGCAGCCGGATGAGATTGAAGATCGCTTCGTCGCTCACGTCCAGCAGCGGCTCTTTGATGCCGTCCGGCGAGGTATCGGTCCAACCGAAGTTCCCCTCGCTTTCGAGCGTTGCCGCGATTTCTTCAACGTCTGCTTTCGATTTGGGCGGGTCTTGAGCGGCGAGAACAGCGGCAGCGCCGGCGACGTACGGGGCAGCCATCGACGTACCGCTCACTTTTTTGTATTCATAGCTGGGATAGGTGGAGAGGATGCAGACGCCCGGGGCGGCGATCTCGACCGTCGCGCCGTAGTTGCTGAAGCTCGCCTTGGTGTCGTCGGTGAGGAAGCGAGTCGCGTGGGCGCCGGGGAAGTCGTCTGTGCAGCTGGTCGACCCTTTGCCACCCGACTGGCCATCGGAATCGGCCAGGGCCGAGACAGTGATCGCGTCGGGACTGTTCGCCGGGGTGTAGTTTTTGGCGTCGGCGTTTGCGTTGCCAGCTATAACCA
The DNA here is from genome assembly GCA_035634215.1 of Solirubrobacterales bacterium. Taxonomy (GTDB): domain Bacteria; phylum Actinomycetota; class Thermoleophilia; order Solirubrobacterales; family 70-9; genus VRUE01. The sequence goes on from DASQDJ010000057.1 coordinate 515, forward strand.
CGTGCACGACTCCCGCTTCCACCGATTCCGTTATCGCTTCGTCCATCGGTTTCGTCGGGCAAAGCGGGTTGACCGAGCACCAAATACTCATATTGACGACCTCGATGTCGTTTTCTGGGCTCCCGTCTTTTCGCATTGTGGTTACCCAGTCGATCCCCGCGACGATCTCCGACGTGTAGTCCGTTCCAGTGCCGAGCGCTTTGACAGCCCAGATTCGCGCGCCGGGGGCCGTCCCCACCACACCTGAACCGTTGTCGATCGCAGCGGCAATGCCGGCGACATGGGTGCCATGACCGTTGGTATCGGTGCCGCTCGAGTTGACGCATTTCGCTTCAGCTTCGGTCCCATTCGAGCAATCGGTGCGAAAGAAGACGTTCAGGTCAGGATGGGTGCCGTCGACCCCGGTGTCGATCACGGCTATGTCGACATTGACCCGCACGTCATCCACGCTGTCGATGTCTAGAGCTTTGTTCGAGCTTGCGAAGACCCGCGAGATGCCAGTCGGGGTCGTCTGTGCGCCAAGCATCACCTCGCCATCCACGGTCACGTATTTCACCCGCGGATCGCGACGTAGGCCCTCCACCGCCTGCACTGGGAGTTCGGCTGAGTAACCGTTCAGGACAGCTCGGTAGACGAAACCCAGCCGGCCATCCCGTTGGCTCGTCTGCGTATGAGCGACTGCCCCGGGATGGTCGACGGAGTCATGAAGGACGACGATGTAGCGATCTCTTGCCTCGACGGCCTCAGCGTCGGAAGCCGACGCGATCGCCACCAGCGCAAGCAGGGTCACGGTCACCGACAGCAGGGCGGTACAACGCGTTCCGAATGGCATGGTCTCTCTCCCTTGCGCGGCTCGACGACCACGCCTTTGCTCTGTCTACACCAGTACCATGTTCGGCGACTAAACGGGATTTTTGTTTCATTAAGATGTCTCTCTCACTGCCCAGTGAACGGCATAGGATTCCCCCGTGCCGTTCACGCGCAAGAACCTCAAGGCGGATCTGGACGACTCCGGGTCCAACTTCGACGGCGCGCCGGACCTGGAGTTCCGCTTGGCGACCAAGGCGCTCGGGCTGGAGCGATCCGGCCTCGGCTACCAGCGCGTCCCGCCCGACTAATCGCTTCCCCTACGGCCACACGCACGAGGAGCAGTAGGAGGTGTACGTCGTCCTGGGCGGAAGCGGGCGGATGAAGCTCGACGACGAGATCGTCGAGCTCGAGAAATGGGACGCTGTGCGCGTCGCCCCGGGTACGTGGCGCGGCTACGAGGCGGGGCCGGAGGGCCTAGAGATCCTCGTCATCGGTGCGCCCAACCTCGGTGAGACCCGCGCGACGACGTCGAGGGCCGGCGCGACTGGTGGACTGACTAGCGCCTCGTTGCCGTCGTTGTCGATCCCGTCGAGCGTCTCGCTTGCGTTGGTCCAGACGTTGCCCAGGTCCGGGTGCTCGAAGCTCACGATCACCACTCGCGGCGCCGGCGGCCGGGGTAAAGCAGATCATCCTCGCGGTGCAGTCGAGCCAGCTCTCCCGTCTCGGCGAGCGCCCTGGCTTCGGCTTGCAGGCGCCTCAGCAGTTCCGTCAGGTCCTGCGGCGGCATCATCAGCTCGACCGTCCGCGCTCGTCGCTCTCGCCCCAGCCGCCGATGTCTGCCCGTAGGTGGAACTCCTGTGCAAACTCCAGGCCGAGCGCTCGGCCGTCGCGAGGTCCCCTCCTCGGTGCAGGGCGAGCCAGAAGTCCTCGATGCTGGTGAGGTGGTTGCGGACCAGCCTCGTAGAGTCCTTGGCGCTGGTCGCGGTCGATGGTCGTGGTGATGGCGGGCAAGGCGCCCCTCCTCTCGGTAAGGCACCGAGGAGGAGCCCGCTACGCGGTCAAGAACGACCTACGTCGGTACCGTCTCTCTCGCATCGAAGGCTCGTTCCTTCGGTGCGAGGCCCCGGGGCGCTCCAACGCCGCCGGGGCCACTTGGTTTTGCGTTTCTCGCGGCCGAACGTACGTGGACCGGAGAGGCCTTACACGGGCCTGGATCGACCTCGCTCAGACCTCACCTTGCCCCCGGGCTTGCCCCACGACGATTTTAACGCTCTCCCAAAACGCGAAAACCCGCTTGATAAGCGGGGCCTTCGTCCTATAGCGGGGGCAGGATTCGAACCTGCGACCTTCGGGTTATGAGCCCGACGAGCTACCTGGCTGCTCCACCCCGCGGCGGTAGCGCAATGCTAGCAACGCCTCGCGGGGGCGCAAGGGATGGCTGAAGAGGCGCAGGGCCGCTTGCGGGGCGGCGCGCTTAGAGTGCCGCGCCCATGGCGCGGGCTCCTCAAAGGGTGGCGGTGATCGACGTCGGCAGCAATTCGACGCGGCTGCTGGTCGCCGACGTCGCCGACGGCGAGGTGGCGAGGGTGGAACGGCAGAGCCGGGTGACGCGGCTGGGCCGGGGTGTCGACCTGACCGGGCAGCTCTCGGCCGAGGCGATCGAGGCGACCTGCGAGGCGATCGGCGACTACGCGGAGCTGTGCGAGCGGCTCGAGGTGGGAGCTACGACCACGATCGCGACGAGCGCCGTCCGCGACGCCTCCAACGGCGACGCCTTCGTAGCCGAGCTGCGCGAGCGCTTCGCGCTTGCCGCCCGGGTCCTCGACGGGTCCGAGGAGGCGCGACTCACCTACCTCGGCGCCACGCACGAGCGGCCCCCGGCCGAGCCGACCCTGGTCATCGACATCGGCGGTGGCTCGACCGAGCTGATCGTCGGCCACGATGGCGGCATCGACTTCGAGCACTCGATGCAGGTCGGCGTCGTCCGCCACACCGAGCGGCACATCGCCGGCGACCCGCCGACCGCGGCGGAGCTGGAGGAGCTCGCCGCCGACGTGCGCGGCTCGAGAGCGGCGGCGGTTCCGGCCGACCAGGCGAGCCGGGTGGCCGCCGGGATCGCCGTGGCCGGCACGCCCACCTCGCTCGCCGCGGTCGAGCTCGAACTCGAGCCCTACGACCCCGAGCGCGTCCACGGCCAGGTCCTCACCCTGGAGGCGATTCAACGGCTCCTCTCCCTCTTCGCCTCCCGTCCGCTGCCCGAGCGGATGGAGATCGTTGGCCTGCACGCCGACCGGGCGCCGACGATCATCGCCGGCGTCGTCGTCCTGGTCGA
>DASQDJ010000058.1:0-1638 GCA_035634215.1 Solirubrobacterales bacterium
CTCCTTGCAGGTCGCCGCGATCAGCAGGTCGAAGAGGTCGGCGACGAACTCCTCGGGCAGGTCCACCTCGGCGCCGCGGGCCAGATAGCGCGCCCGCACCTCCGCGACGCGGTCGGGCTGCATCATCGGGATGTCCTCGGCGTGCTTGTAGAGGGCGATCTCGCGGCAGACCTCGAAGCGCTCGCCGAGCAGGCGCGCGATCTCGTCGTCGAGCCGGTCGAGGCGGCGGCGGTAGGGCTCGAGCCCGTTCTCGCTCACGCCGGTGCCCTCCCCGAGAGCGGGCTCTCGGCCGGCCGCGCGTCGAGCAGGCCGGCGGCGAAGGCGTAGCTGCACGCCGCCAGGGTGGAGAGCGCGTAGCCGCCCTCCTGGACCACGCAGACCGGCAGCCCCGCGCCCGCCAGCAGCCGCCCGATCTGGGCGAAGATCGCCGGCGCGAAGTCCCAGCTCCCGTGCGGGTCGCCCTTGACGGTGTCGTAGCCGAGCGAGACGACCAGCGCCGCCGAGGTCGAGGCGAGCATCGCCAGCGAGCGCTCGACCGCCTCCAGGTACTCGTCGGCGTCCGGCGAGCCGTCGAACTCGACGACGTGTTCGCGCTCGCTGGTCGGCTTGACGGTCTGCGCCGCGACGTTGGTCACCGGCCAGGCGTGCAGCGAGTGCAGCCGCGCGTCCGGCATCGAGGCGACGATCGCCGCGGTGCCGTTCGGGTAATGGAGGTCGAGGTCGAGGATCCCGACCGGCCCGGCGTCGGCCTCGCAGAGGGTCCAGGCCGCCGCCGCCGCGGTGTTGAGGTAGCAGTAGCCGGCGCACCAGCGCGGCCCCGCGTGGTGGCCCGGGGGGCGGCAGAGCGCGTAGGTGAACGGGGCGCCGTCGGCGAGACGCCGCGCCGCGCTGATCGCGGTCCGCACTCCCTCGCGGGCCGCGGCGACGAGCGCCGCGTTGACGGGGATGTCGGGCGGCAGGCCCGGCGCCGCCAGCTCGGGCAGGACGACCGGCTCGGTCGAGTCGACCTCGTCGAGCGTCTCCAGGTAGGCGGGGTCATGCAGCTCGCCGAGCGCCCGCTCGACCTCGTCGGTCGCGGCGTCGGCGCGCTCCGCACGCACGGCGCCGTGGCAGATCAGGCCGCTGCGCACCGCGTCGATGCGCCGGTGGTCGTCCATGCCGGGCCGCCTGCGCCCGCCTTCGACGATCCAGTGGGCGCCGTCGTCGCGGCCGCGCCGCTGCTCGACGATCAGCAGGTCGCTCACGATCGGTCTCCGTCGGCCGTCAGCCAGCGCATCCGCGGGCCGAGCGGCTTGAAGCCGTTGGCGAGGTAGAAGGAGCGGGTCGCCTCGATCGCCGCGAAGCCGTCCTGCGGCAGGCCGACCTCGATCCGCGGCAGCCTCTCCTCGCGCGCCACCGCGAAGAGCGCCTCCAGCAACGCTTGGCCGACCGCCCGGCTGCGCCACTCGGGGTCGACCCAGAGGTCCTGCAGGGTGCCGTAGCGGCCGGGCACGTGGACCGCGTGCTGCCAGCTCGTCGCGCAGACGCCGACGACGCGGCCGTCGCCCGCCTCGGCGACCAGGAGGGCGCCGAGGCTCGGGTCCTCGACCAGGGCTCGCGTCGCCGCCTCCAGCTCGCCGCGGTCGGGTCGCTCGCCGC
>DASQDJ010000059.1:0-3403 GCA_035634215.1 Solirubrobacterales bacterium
CGTCGAGCGCCTCGCCGAGGCGACCAACGTGCCCTCGAACAACTTCTACGCGGAGACGCTGATCAAGCTGCTCGGGGCGCGGTTCGGCGGCGCCGGGACGACCGCGGCCGGGACGGCCGTGGTCGAGCGCTTTGCCCGCGGCCTCGGGGCCAACGTCCACGCCGCCGACGGCTCGGGCCTGACCCGCTCCAACCGCGCCCGACCCTGGGACGTCGTCCGCCTGCTCAGCTCCATGCACGCCAACGAGGTGGCCGACGAGTTCATCCAGGGACTGCCACTGACCGGCGTCGAGGGCACCGTCGACGAGCGGATGGAGGGCACCGCTGCCGCCGGCCGCTGCCGCACCAAGACCGGCACCCTGACCGGCGTCAGCGCCCTCTCGGGATACTGCTTCAACCGCAGTGGCCGCGTGATGATCTTCTCGATCCTGATGGCGAGCGTCTACGACCTCGGCCTCGCCCACTACGCGCAGGACCGGATCGCGGCGATGGTGGCGAGCTACTGAGGACCGCGGCCTTCACGCCGTTCGCGCCGTTCGTCGCGGGCGTTGAGGAAGATCAGGGTTCCGAAGGTGGCGCCAAGAATGGCCAAGCCGAGTAGCTGCGTCACCCCTTCGCTGGCATTGCGCACCAGGACGGTGCCGACGACGGCAACCATCGCTCCAACCCCGATGGAGATGTGGACATTTCTCAATTGCCGCTTAGAGAGCATGACGTAACGTACTGTCTACAATCATCAATATAGCGGCCGCAGCCCCGCCTCCGTAGCTGAATTCGAGCACTCCCCTGTCGAGGCGGTGCCTCGGCCAGGACCTGACCAGTCCGGCGAGGCCAGTGAGAAACCCGCCGAGCAGCATGCCGGCACCGACTCCGGCGGCGACGCTCTGCATCAAGTCCGTTAGCGGTCCGATCTGTCCCAGCGACATACGCCGATCGTCGCCGGTGCGGGCGCGCGCGTGGCGCGCGGAATGTGACGAAAGGCAAAACCTTTAGCGGAGCAACTTGCGCAAACCCGCTTCGTCGACCACGTCGACTCCCAGCTTCTCCGCTTTGGCCAGCTTCGAGCCGGGGCTCTCGCCGGCGACGACGTAGTCGGTCTTCTTCGAGACCGAGTTGGTCACCTTGCCGCCGGCAGACTTGATCAGCGCCGCGGCCTCGTCACGGGTCAACTCGGGCAGGGTGCCGGTCAGAACGAGGGTCTTGCCTTCCAGCGGGCCGCCGCTGGCACGGCGTTCCGAGGCGTCCGCCTCGAGCCGCAGCCCCTTCTCGCGCAGCTTCTCGATCAGCGCCCAGGTCCGCTCGTCGGCCAGCGACTCGGCGATCTGCACCGCCATGATCGGGCCGACGCCCTCGACCTCCTCGATCCGCTCGGGGTCGGCGGCGTGCAGCTCGTCGATCGAGCCGAAGTGGTCGGCGAGCGCCTCGGCGGTCACGTAGCCGACGCCCGGCAGGCCGAGCGCGTAGAGGACCCGTTTGAACGGCCGCGAGCGCGATCCCTCGATCGCCGCGACCAGATTGCGCGCCGAGACCTCGCCGAAGCCCTCGAGCTCGGCCAGCCGCTCCTCGCTCAGCTCGTAGATGTCGGCGACGTCGCCGATCAGGCCTTCCCCCAGGAAGCGCATCGCCTGCTTCTCCCCGAAGCCGTCGATGTCCATCGCGCCCTTGCTGACGAAGTGTTTGACGTGCTGGAAGGCCTGCCCGGGGCAACCAGCCCGGTTCGGGCACATGGTGAAAACCGAGTCCTCCGGCTTGACGGTCGGCGTTCCGCAGGCGGGGCAGGCCTTGGGCGGCTTGACGCGGCGCGTGCGCTTCGGGCGTCGCTGCATCAGCGGCGAGACGACCTGCGGGATCACGTCCCCCGCCCGCATCACCACCACCTCGTCGCCCTCGCGGACGTCCTTGCGAGCCAGGTCCTCCTCGTTGTGAAGGGTCGCGGTGGAGACGGTGACGCCGCCGACGTGGACGGGCTCGAGCATCGCGAACGGCACCAGGTGGCCGACCCGGCCGACGTTCCAGACGACCTTGCGCAGCTTGGTCGTCGCGGTGGTCGGCGGGAACTTCCAGGCGATCGCCCAGCGCGGCTCACGGCCGACCACCCCGAGCTCGCGCCACAGCGCCCGCTCGTCGACCTTGACGACGACGCCGTCGATCTCGTAGTCGAGCTCCTCGCGCCGCTCCTCCCACCAGCGGCAGCGCCTCACGGTCGACTCGATCCCCTCGTGGTGGCCGGTGTCCGGATTGACCTTGAAGCCGCGCTCGGCAAGCCACTCGACCTCCTCGGTGTGGGAGCCTAGATCGACGTTCGGGGCGGCCCCCAGCGCGTAGCACCAGATCGAGAGCGGCCGCTCGGCGGTCACCGCCGGGTCGAGCTGGCGCAGCGAGCCGGCCGCGGAGTTGCGCGGGTTGGCGAAGGTGCTCTCCCCCGCCTCGGCGCGCCGCTCGTTCAGCGCTTTGAAGTCGGCGATCGGCAGGTAGATCTCGCCGCGCACTTCGACCAGGCCGGGCGCGTCCTCTATTCGCAGCGGGATGGCGCCGATCGTGCGGAGGTTTCGGGTCACGTCCTCGCCGATCCGGCCGTCGCCGCGGGTGGCGCCGCGCACCAGCACGCCGTCCTCGTAGGTAAGCGTGATCGCCAGCCCGTCGATCTTCGGCTCGGTCGTGTAGCTGAACTCCGAGGCGCTGATGTCGAGCCGCTTCAGGTGGTTGCGGATGCGCTTCTCCCAGGCCCGCAGCTCCTCCTCGTTGCGCGCGTTTGCCAGCGAGAGCATCGGCTCGGCGTGCTCGACCTGCTCGAAGCGGTCGAGCGGCGGCGCGCCGACCCGTTGCGTCGGCGAGTCGGGGGTGCGCAGCTCCGGTTGGTCGGCCTCGATCGCGCGCAGCTCGTCGAGCAGGGCGTCGTATTCCTCGTCGCCGATCTCGGGATCGTCGAGGACGTAGTAGCGGTGATTGTGGTGCTCGAGCTCCCGCCGCAGCTCGGTAACGCGTCGCTCGACCTCGGCGGAACTCACACCGAGGACGGCGCGCAGGCGGCCAGCATCGCGTCGAACCCCCACTCCCGCAGCCGCTCGAGGCCGCCGTGGTCGGTGAGGTCGAAGTGGATCGGCGTCACCGCGATCCGGCCTTGCGAGACGGCCATCAGGTCGGTTCCGTCCAGCTCTTCGAAGCCGGGCTGCCAGCCGTAGAACTCGGAGTGGCGACGGCCGTCCTCGTCTTCGGAGACCAGCTTCAGTTCGTCGTTGTAGAGGCGTTTGCCGAGCTTGGTGACCTCGACGCCGTGCGGCTCGCCGGCGGGGCAGTTGACGTTGATCAGCGTCTCGGGCGGCATCGGCTCGGCGAGGAGCTTGCCGACCAGCTGGGCGACGAACGCCGCCGCGAAGCCGAACTCGAACTGGCCGCTGACGTAG
>DASQDJ010000060.1:0-14777 GCA_035634215.1 Solirubrobacterales bacterium
GTAGCTTTCGGCGTCGAAGCGCGGAACGTAGCGGCGCGGGGTAGTGAAGGTGCGATCGGCGCCATAGACGGTCCCTTTGGAGTTGGTGGCGACGAGGCGGTAGTGGTAGGTGGTGGAAGGGGTGAGATTGGTGAGGGGCTCTTCAATCGCGACCGGCACCACTCCTGAGCCGGCGCTTTTCGGAGCAGTCGGCGCTTTGCTTCCATAGGAGGTGCTTGGCCCGTATTCGACTTGGTAGGTGGTCGAGTCGTTTCGGGGGTTGATCGAGCCGTGCATTTTGACGGTCGTCGCCTGTAGTTCACTGGCGCCACCCGTCTTCGCGTCGGGGGCAACGCGCATGTCGAACGTCGAGCCGTCTCCCACGTCGAGCAGCGGCTCCTTGATGCCGTCGCCCGAGGTGTCGGTCCAATTCAGGTTGCCCTCTTCTTCGAGGGTTTTCTTGATCCATTCGACGTCTGCCGCGGAGTCGGGGTCTTTTTGCATCGCCAGCAGGGCGGCGGCGCCGGCGACGTGGGGGGCGGCGAAGGAGGTGCCTGAAGGCGCGATGACCCCGCTCCCGACGGTGGCGGTCGTCGCCACGCACACGGCCGGGGCGGTGATGTCCACCTTGGGGCCGTAATTGCTGAACGTCGCCCTTTGGTCGTCAGCCCCGGCTGCCGAGCAGCCGGCAGGCGGGGCACCGCCGCCGCCTGGCGAGCCGTTGTAGTCGGCGATGCCAGAAACGGTTACGACTAGGTCGCTGGCCCCTGGGACGTACTGAACCGACCAACCTTCGTTGCCCGCGGCGGCGATGTTGATGACGCCAGCGTCATTCAGCGACTGCTGAATTGCCTCGAACGTTTTGAAATCGGTGCCGGCCGTGACGCTTGAATTGATGACCTCGATCTCATCCGCGTGGGCCTTTACCCAGTCGAGCCCTTGAAAGTAGTCCGACGCGCTGTTGCCGAAATTGCTTCTGTAAACTTTTACAGACCAGATTCGCGCGCCATGCGCCACTCCAACTACCCCAGACCCGTTGTCTATCGCCCCGATTATGCCGGCCACAGCGGACCCGTGGTTGTGTTCTGGAGTTCCCGCTCCGTCGATACATTCCACCCCTACGCCATAGCAGTCGGTGCGACGGTAAATGTTGAGGTCAGGATGGCTCGGTTCGCTGCCGGTGTCTAGCACCGCCACGTCGACGTCCGCCCATTTGTCATTGACCTGATTGATGAAGAGGTTGCCATTGGACATCCCGAAGACCCGTTTGATCCCGGTTGAGGCGGTCTGAGCCGCTAGCTCGAGCGGAGCGTCCGGCTCGACGTAGTCGACCCGAGGATCTTTCCTCACAGCGGTCAACTCCTCATCTGAGAACTCAGCGGCATAGCCTTTGATCGCGTGCCTGAAGACAGCGCCCAGATGGTCGCCGTCGAATTTCTCCACGTGTTCCCTGGCAACTTGCGCCGGACCTTTCACCTGATCACGCAGCACGACGATGTAGCCGCGCTGCGTTTCCTCCGCACTCACCGCAGCGGACAGCGAACCGGCTATCAGGCATGCGAACGCACATGCTAAGACGAAGAGGATCGCGGGTCGGTCGGTATGCGTTAGGTGGCTCTTTCGCGAGCGCATCACTGCCATGTAAGTTTTCTCCCTTGTGAAGTAGTGCGCCCGAGTGGCGTCCGGGCACACCTTAATAGTGAGCAACCGGTCCGTCTGAACTAGGCAGGGCTTTTTCTCTACGCCTGCCGGTCTTTCTGCTACTTATGCACCACTCCCTACCGAGTAAAATGTATTTCATAAGGCATACCGTCTTGTCAAGTTGTTCAACACTAACCGTAATGTGCGGTCAGGCTCGCGATATGTTGGGGCATACCCCTTGCGCGCGGCCGCCCTGATACCGACCCCTGAGGACTGCGCCAGGACCGGCCACGCAATTCGCCAAAGCCTCAGGGCGAAGATCAGAGGCCATTCCTCTACCAGTCCTGCGTGACCTGAAGAAGAAATCCATGATTCGTTTCTGCTTTGGACCAGTGCAGCACGCAACTCACTCGCCGGATCTACTTTCTTTCCGGACTTTAGCTTTCCGATCGCGGGTCTTCTTGCCCTTGGCGTTGCTAGACCGCGCACCCTTACCGTTCTTAGATGCCGCCTCAGCTTCACCTAGCCTCTCCACATCCTCAGCCGAGGTCTCACCTCTCTCAAAGAAGAGCAGACCGAGCGTGTACTTCCTGAGCGACCTGGGCCGGCGTCGGATGGCCGCGTTGTGCTCTTCCGTTACTTCCTTTGCAGCGCGGTCGGTGATCGCTTTCACCTTCCGTTGCCCCTCTGCGTCAAGGAGAAGGCGGGCATGATGGAGTTGATCGTCTCTCGCTTGTAACTTGCCCGCCTCTAAAGCATCTGCTGCATCGTCGAACACACGGCTCACAGTTGAACCTGCGACGGCTGCTCGGACCTTTGGATCGAGCGCTCTCCAAGCAGCCGCCGGAAGAAGAGTGCGTGAGGTAGCGCGATAGTAGTGCTCAACCGCCCCGCGGCGAGGCTCGGTCTTCACCAACTCGATGCAGCCGTAGTCCTTAAGCACTTTGACGTGGTAGCTGACCTGACTGAGGCCTTCCCCCAGCTCCTTTGCGAGTTCGTTAGGACTCGCAACTCGGGCTATGAGGACATCCAAGATTTCGAGACGAAGCTCATGCGCGAGAGCTTTGGCTAGAGCCGTACTGATCGCCCTCCCCTCGGCGCGGGTTCGCTCCTGGCTTGCCTTGGCGGATTTCCGTCGCTTTGCGCGCGGTCCTTTTTTCTTCTGTGCCATTGGCGTAGCGGCTCCTGACGGTCGATGCCTGAGGACAGCACCCTAGATGCTCTGAGACCTCTTTTCACTATCAACTTACGAAAACGATCAGCGACCACTTCGCGGTTTGATAGTTGAAGCTTGCGGACTTCTTGGAAAGCTGCTAATGAGCCGCCGCGAGGGCTGAGCCTGCCCCCATGCACCTGCAGGGCAGGCTCAGAAACCGCTTTCCTCAGCCGGACTTCGTGATGGAAAGGACCGGCACCGTCTCGCGAATGGCCTCGATCTTCATCCTTCATCACCTCCTTCCGTTTGCTAGAAAATTTTTGATCAATGCCAGATAGGGACCCTGCGTGGGCCTGCCGCAGTTCCGCTTCGAAACGCTGTAGATTTCCGCCGGTCAGCAGATCTCAAGCATTGGGAACGGAACTGGTGCAGACTCAACGGCAGGTTGCACTCGACGTCCAGACACGTTTAAAACGGCTGGGGGTCGTCTATAAGAGCCCGATTCGGATGACGGCCGTCACCGAGCTCTTCATGCGCGAAATGAGCCCCTCACAGTTTTGTGCGCGGTTCGGGGGGGGCTCCGTGGCGACGGTCGAGCGCCATTTCCAGGTGCTTGTGAAATACGGCTGGCTGCGCCGCCTCATGACCACCCCTGGGGCCGGCGGTCGTGGCACGCAGGCCATCTATCGCGCGACGGAACTAGCGGTTTTCGACGATGAGACCTGGGCGCTACTCCCATACCCGATGAGAGTCACCATCAGCAGCTTCACCTACAAGCAGCTTTCTGACCGGATTCACGAAGCGCTTGTCGCAGGGACTTTCGACTCGCGCGAGGATCGTCATTTTTCCTGGACGCCGATCCTTCTCGATCAGGAAGGGTGGGAACGCGTGATCGCTGCCGTCAATGCTCGCTTTGAATCTCTTGCGCTTGAGCAAGAAGATGCAAAATTGCGTCGTTTTCATTCAAACGAGAGGCCCTTTAGAGCCACCGTGGGGCTAGCGCTGTTCGAATCGCCTTTCTCTCCTGGCCCGGCGATCTGGGAGGCGAACCTTCCCGAGACGGACGAGGACTTGTCTAAGTCCACGCCGTATCTACTTTCTAAGGTACTGGACGACCCGCTATGTCAACGTTTGGTCTGGGAGGGAACGCTGCGCGAAATAAGCGCACCGATGATTGCGAGTCAATTCAGTGATGCCTCATTGCAGACCATTCGTCGTCGATGCAAGATGCTGGAGTCGCTCGGCTGGCTCAGGTCGACCGAGGCAAAACGCTCTGGTCATCGACGTGGAGGTACCGAGCAGTTCTATCGCGCTACTCGTCCGGCGGTCTTCGATAACAAGACTTGGGCCGAAGTCCCCGATTGGGCAAAGGGCAGGTATAGCTGGACGACGTTTCGAGATCTCTCCGAGCAAATCGAGCTTGCGGCAGCAGCAGGAACGCTTGACGGTCGCGACGATCGTCATCTGAGCTGGTCGCTGATGACACTCGACGAGCTGGGTTGGAAACGGATCAGGAAATCGCTTGACGGGCTTTTTAATCTGCTGCCCAGGGAACAACGGAAAGCTAAGGAACGGATGGCTTCCTCGGGCGAGAGCCCAGTGAAAGTCACTGCCGCCATAGCGCTTTTCGAATCGCCGGGGGGCGGTAACTAGCTGTAGTTCCCAAGCAGGTTGTTCCCGAGCAGCTCGCTGAGGCGAGCCGCTGGCGAGCGACGGCCAAGGGAGCCGTGCTTGCGGTGATAGTTGTAGCGATCGAGCCAGCCGGCGAGCTGGCTCGATCGCTCCGCCGATGATCCGTAGAGGCGACCGTAGGCCCCCGGGTCTTCGATAGCCACAGCCGTGATCATGTCCACCGCGACATCGAAGAACCGCTGGAGCGCCTCGACGAGCGTTTCGTCTTCGTCGCCGACGACCTCGAGGGCGACGGCCTCGACGTTGAACGAGATCAGCGCCGGGGTCGAGTCCTTCTTGATCGCCGCCTTCGCGAGGCGGATCGTCCTGGCGCGGAGAACGCGTGGTCCCTTCGGGCTTCGCGACCAGGAGCCGGGTGTGCTACTCAGGATGGCTGGCGTCCCAGCCGGCGGGATCCCGGTTCGGGATCCAGAGGTCGACGGCGTTCGCGACGGTCGCCGCACAACGAAGGAGTAACCGCCCCAAAGAAAGGCAACCAGCTCCGTGTTCGGAGCCGCATGGGCCATCACGTCAAGCTGACGAGTGCGACGCAAGAGGCCAGATTGACGCCGCAGCCGATACCGCCCGCTGGATTCTATCCCGCCTACCCAAACCCATACGCCTCGACCTCCCCGGCGAGCTCCCCGTTGGTCCCTTCCGCGCCCAGGAAGATGCAGATCCCCGATGCACGTTTGAAGGTGAGGGATTTGGTCGAGACGATCGCCCTGATGAAGCCTTCGGCGCCGGTTCCTTCGTTGGCGTAGCTGACGGCGCCGCTCACCGTCTGCGGGAAGAGCTTGAGCAGGCAGTTGGGGGTCGAGATTTCGACCGCATCGCCGCCCGTCATGCAGGAGATGCCGAAGGAGCCGGTGTAGGGCGGGCCTGAGTTGGCAACACCGAAGACGTAGGAGCAGCTGCGCATGTTGACGGAGACGGCATTTTTTTCATGAGTACAGCCGGTGGATTTCACTTGCATGGTGATCTGACTCGATGCGCCGCTCAGTTGGGAGTCGAGCTCTACGCCGCCGCAGGAGATCGGAGCACCGGTACCGTTGTATTTGAAGTGGAAGGTGAGCGGGCTCACGGCAGACTGCTCGCCGACGAGCGGCGCCGGGTAGGCGTTGGCTGCGAAGCGCGGCTGTTTGGAGGGTTCAGGCGATCCTTCGCCTGCGAGGGCCAAGCCGGTCGCGCCTCCCCCGGTCAGGTAGATGCCGGCGGGTTCGGTGTCGGCGTCGGTGGCGCTCAGTTTGATCGTGCCGGCGAGCTCGCCGTTTTTTGCTTCCGCGCCGAGGAAGATGCAGATGCCACTGGCCCGTTTGTAAGTGAGGCCTTTGGTGGAGACGTTGACGCCCACCTCGCGCTCACTGCCCTCGCCGACGAGCGAGTAGCCGACCGCGCCGTTCACCGTCTGCGGGAAGAGCTTCAGCAGGCAGCTCGGGGTCGAGATTTCGATCGCATCGCCGCCCGTCATGCAGGAGATGCCGAAGGAGCCGGTGTAGGGCGGGCCTGAGTTGGCAACACCGAAGACGTAGGAGCAGCTCTTCATGTTGACGGAGACGGTGTTTTCGCCCAGGGTGCAGGCGCTGTGGATCGCTGAGCTCACGAGCCGGTTGGTCGAGCGGGCGAGAGTGGAGGCGGTCTCCACGTCGCCGCAGCCGATCGTGTTGCTGTCGAATTTTAATTTGACGGGGTTGATCGCCATCTGCTCCCCCGACACCGTGGCCGGGCGGCTTTCAGCGTCAAAGCGCGGGATGTAGCGCTTGGGGGTCGTGAAGGTGCGGTCCTCGCCGACGTCGGTCCCCTTGGAGTTGGTGGCGACGAGGCGGTAGTGGTAGGTGGTCTGAGCCACCAAGCCCGAGATGGTCTCTTCGACGGCTACGGCCGCTGCTCCGGAGCCAATGCTTTTCGGGGAGACCGGGGCTTTGCTGCCGTAGGCGGTCGTCGGCCCATATTCGAAGTGGTAGGTGGTGGGAAGTGTTTCGGCGTCGACGGTGCCGTGCAGGGCGGCGCCGTTCCATTGCACGCCGTTGACTCCTCCGGTCTGCGCCTGCGGCGCCTCGCCGGCCACGTTGAACGTTTCGGAATCGCTGACATCGACCAACGGCTCCTTGACCCCGTCGCCCGAGGTGTCGGTCCAGCCGAGATTGCCCTCGTCCTTCAGCGTTTTCGCGATCGCTTCGACGTCGGCTTTGCCGTTGGGGTTGTTTCGGGCCGCCAGCAGCGCCGCCGCGCCGGCGACATGCGGAGAGGCCATCGAGGTGCCGCTGTTTCCTGCGTAGGAGCTACCGGGCACCGTCGAGGTGATGCAGGTGCCCGGCGCGGCGAGGTCGACGATTGAGCCGGAATTGCTGAAGCCCGCCCTGGAGTCATCGGCGCCGTAGTTGGCGCAGGTTGGAGTTGCTTTGGCGCCAGGTTTGCCGTCGTAGTCGGCGATCGCCGAAACGGTGATCACGTCGGGATAGACACCGGGCAGATATCGGACTTTTTCGTTCTGGTTGCCGGCGGCGACCACATGTACCACGCCGGCGTTGATGGAAGCGCTCATCGCTTTGTTGAAGGCTTGGCTGGATTCGACGAAATAGCGCAGGCTCGAGTTCACCACCTCGATTTTGTCGGCACGTGCGGTGATCCAATCGAGACCGTTGATGTATTGCGACAGTTGACCATTGCCGGAGTTGTTGACGACCTTGACGGCCCAAAGCCGCGCTCCGGGTGCCACGCCGACGACGCCGAAGGTGCTGTCCATCGCCGCGATCGTCCCGGCGACGTGGGTGCCGTGCGAGTGCCCGTCGGTGCCGCTTTCGCTGACGCAGCTCGTCGTTCCCGAGCAGTCGGCCCGCCCCTCGACGTCCAGGTCGGGATGGTTGTGGTCGATGCCGGTGTCCATCACTGCCACGTCGACGAAGGCGCGGTGGTTGTCGGTTTCGTCGATGAACAGCTGGGCGTTCGCGGGGGCGAAGATGCGGCTGACCCCCGTGGGCGTCGTCTGAGCGGCGATTTCGCCTGGCGCGTCGGGCTCCACGAGGACGACCCTCGGGTCTTCTTCGATTTCTTCCACCGTTTCTTCGGAGAGCTCGGCGGCGTATCCCTTGAGGGCGTGTTCGTAGACTATCCCCGGTTCCCCTTCGGCCAAGACGTTCTGTTCTTCGGCGACCTGCTGGGGGTCTTCGACGCTGTCTTGAAGGACGACGATGTAGGGCTGAGTCGTTTCTTCTGCGCCAACGGTGGCCGACAGGGCTCCGGCCAAGACGACGACGAGGGCCACCGCGAGCGGGAGGCGAATGCGGGCACGGGTCATTAGGAGTGTCCTCTCTCGAAATTTGAGACGCCGCTATCGCCCCAGCGGTGACGACGGAATCGGTTGGTTCGTAGATGGCGGGGCACGATCTCGACCGTTCCCCTGCTGACCGCCGGCCCTTCGATGGTGGTGCGAAGCGGTCGAGTGGCGAACCGCTTCAAGAGAAGGTGACCGTGCGAAGACAAGCGCAAACGAAGGACTCGCTGCCCGCCGGCGGCAAGCTGAAAGCGCCCGCTGGCAATGGCCTTCTTCCTTGGGCCGAGAAGTTTGATCTTGCTGCTGCAACGAGTGCCGGGGGCACCTAGACACCTGGCCCGCACGAGCACAAATCGCCCGCGTGCCACGGCCCACCCGCGCAGCTTTATCGTCGAGAGGCCCGGGGGAGGCTCGGGCGGCAAGACCGGCCCAGGCGGGGGGGCGGCTGGTGGCTCCTGCACCGGGGGAGACCACGGACCCCAGCTGAACGAGAGCCGCGGCTCAGCCGGTTCGCAGAAGTAGGTTCCCTCGAACCGGTGCCACACCACGGTCACGCGACCATCAGGATTGGCCGCGAGGGCGGCCGTGGTCGACTGCTGACCGAAGGAGGAAACCGATACGGGCGGCCTTGGCAGGCCGTCGGCCCCCACGAAGGCGACCTGAACGACATCGCTGGCAGGGTCGAAGGCTGGACCGGGGTCGCACTCTCCAAGTGTCGGCGGGATGAAACCGACGACCGGATGCGCCCAGGCGATCACCGCCTCTCCCCCGCTTCCGATCGCAAGCTGCGGTTCGACGGCCTGTCGTTTGGGATCCGAGACCAGGCGCAGGGCACCGATCGCCCCGTCCGCCTCGATCCGCAGAGTTTTGATTTCGCTGGGGGTCCAGGTCTCCCAGGCGACGGTGACTCGGTCTCCGGAATCGACGGCAAGGAGGGGCGGCCAGGTTTCTTCGCCGTCGGCAGAGAGCGTCTGCACCGTGCCAGGCGTGCCGTCGCTCTCGATCCGAATGGCCTTGGCCTCGTGGTCGTCGGCGGTCCACCAGGAGACGGTCGCGCGGGAAGCGGAATCAATGACCAGCGCCGGGGCTCCCGCGACTTCTGCCGGCGAGGAGAGCGTTTGCAGCGCCCCGGGCGAGCCGTCCGCGTCAAACCGCACGAGCTGTATGCCGTCAGCTGAGTCCCAGACGACCGCCGCGCGATCTTCGTCGTCGACCGTGACGTCCGGCGCCGTCGAACTGAGATCGGTTTCAGAGATGACCTGAGGCGACTCGGCGGCGCCGCTCGGGAGAAGGCGGACCGATTCGATTCGTTCCGTCGGGTCACTCACCGCCCACACGACCGTGACCCGACCCTGGGAATCGACCGCAAGATCGTGGTCCCATGCGTCCTCATCGGCGGGTGAAACCGATTTTGCGGGTCCGATCGGGACCCCGGCGGAATCGAGTTGAGCGGCTTGGACGCGCATCTGACCGCCTTCGAGGGCGAGCCAGGCGACGGTCGCCCGCCCGAGAAAATCGACCACAACCTGAACGCAGACGCATCCCGCCGCGCCTTTGATCGCGGCCAAGGTCCGCTTGGGCCCCAGTGAGCCGTCGGGGGCCAACCGCACCGCGCGGATCAGTACGGATTCTTCGTCGCTGCTCAGCTCTCGCCAGACGATCGTCGCATTGCCGGCGCCGTCGATAGCGACATCAGGACCGGCGGCGGGCGGTCCCGAAAGAGCAGTTGGCGGGCTGAATGCAATCTCGGCATGGGCGCCTGCCGGAAGTACCGCCGCAAGAAGGGCTACCCCGGCCACGCCGATGCAGGCGGCCAAGAAGACGCGCTGGCTCAGAGGCGTGTTCCCGCAGTTTTCCCAGAATGTCCCCATCTCCCTTGCTCAACAGATTCTAAGCAATTAATTGCCGTACGTGGTTCCGATTAGAAACCCCTTTATTTTTGCTCGGGGACGTTTGATCGAGCTGCATACTATTCGTTTCGCTCGACGTACAGCGCGATCGGCAGCAGCGCGACGTAGGCCCGTCTGAGGCGCGACCGGCGGCCCAGCGCGACGTCGGCGGCCAGGCCGTAGGCGATCCCGACGCCGAGGCGAGGCCGTCTTCGCGGTCGAGCGCGAGGAGCATCTCGAGCCCCGCCGCGACGGCGGCGAAGTAGCCGACCTGGAAGGCGAATCAGAGGTCCTCGAAGGCGGCGCCGAGGAAGAGGACAAGGAGGCGTATGCCCTTCGGCTTCGCGACCAGGAGCCGGGTGTGCTCCTCGGGATGGCTGACGTCCCAGCCGGCGGAATCCCGGTTCGGGATCCAGAGGCCGACGGCGTTCGCGACGGTCGCAGCACCATGAGTTAGAGTGACTGTTGTAAGCGGGCCTGGTTCTTTCGGTTCGCGATCTGGTCTAGACCGCTGGTTCGAACCCAGCCGCGCCCATCTCTCCTAGCCGAGCAGGCGCACGTCGCAGGCGAGGCCTCGCACCTTCGCCACGGCCCCGTCGCCGCTGACGAGAAGCTCCACCTCCGGATCGAGATCAGCGCTGGCGAGAATCAGGGCGTCCGGCATGCGCAGGCTGCGGCTGTCAGCCCGAAGGCTGGCGGCCCGGGCGGCGACCCCTGCGTCGACCGGCAGCAAAGCGGAGATCAGATCGGCGAAGAACCCCTCGACCAGCGACTCCTCCTGATGGCCCATGCGCGCACCGGTGAGCACCTCCGCGTAGGTGACCACCGAGGCCAGGAGGGGCCCGCGGGCGGCGGACTCGCGGACCGCCGCGCAGGCGGCGGCGTGCAGAGCGTCGCCGCGGTCGAGGAAGCCGATCACGGCGTCGGAGTCGAGGACTACCGCCACTCGTCGCGCAGCTCTTCCACCCTGCCGCGAAGCTCCCCCCGGGCGTCGAGACAGCCGGCGTAGCGACCGACCAGATCCTCGACGCGGGTGAGCACCACCCGGCCGGCGCCGTCGGCTTCGGCGCGCAGGGTGTCGCCCGGTTCGAGCCCCGCGGCGCGGAAAGCGGTAGCCGGGATGGTCACCTGGTGCTTGGCGGAGATACGGGTTCGGTCCCTGTTCCTTACCTTTTTAGCCATAGGTAAAGGATAGGGGAAAGTGAGGACGACATCGCTCATGCCCCTCAAAGGGTGTGGCGGTGCGAACTCTCCCCCGCCCGCCCCTCATCACGCGATCTCCGAGATGTGCCGCTCGACGTGGGCGGCGATCGTCTCGCGGACCCAGCGCTGGGTGGCGGAATCCGCCATCCGGTAGCGGCCGAGCAGCATCTTCTGGTCGGTCAACGGCAGGCCGGCGATCTCCCAGCACACGGCGAGCCGCTCGAAGAGAAGCTCCTGGCGGCGGCGCCAGGCGTCGTCGACCGACGCGGCGGCGCTGGCGGGAGCCTCGCGGAGCTTGGCGATCGTGCCGGGGCTGAGCGTCTGGCGCAGGACGAGCGTGTTGCCCTCCGCGTCCGTGTACTCGACGGTGGGCGCCTTCTCGCGCGGCCGCCGCTTCCTGCGCTTCGCCATCGGCCGAGTCTGCCACTCAGTCCTCGAGCGGCGGCTTTCGGCGCGCCCGCTTGCGCTCGCCCAACCGCCGCTTGCGCTCGAGGCGTCGCCGGCGCGCGGCGCGAGTCGGCCTGGTGGGTCGCCGCGGCCGGTCCTCCCTGAGGCCCGCGGCGATCTTCTCGGCGAGCCGCTCCAGGGCCAGCTCCCGGTTGCGCGCCTGGCCGCGAGCGTCCTGGGCGACCGCCGTGACGACATCGCCGAGCCGCTCGCGCAGCCGGGCCCGGTGCCCGTCCTCGAGCGCTGCCGACGCACCGACGTCGAAGACCGCTTCGACCCGCGACGCGGTGACGTTGGCGTGCTGCCCACCGGGGCCCGAGGAGCGGCTTGCCCGCAGCTCCACCTCGCTCAGGGGAATCGAAAGGCTGTCGTCGATCCTGAGCTCGTCGGCCACTGGGCCACCGTAGCGGCGATCCGCGACGCGCCCGTCAGGCGAGCGCGTCGATCTTCGCGGCCAGCTCGAAGTCGGCCGCGGTGACGCCGCCCTCGGAGTGGGTCGCGATCGAGACGGTCACCTTGTCCCAGGAGATCTCGACGTCGGGATGGTGGCCCATCGCCTCGGCCGGCTCGACGATGCTGTCGACGAAGCGGACCGAGCCGACGAAGTCGCCGCGCTCGAAGGTCTTCGCGATCGCGTTGCCGTGCCGCTCCCAGCCCGGGTGCTCGGAGAGCCGCGCCTCGATCTCGGAATCGGTCAGGAGTGCCATAGCGCACTATGCTGGCACGAATGGCGGAGAGCCGCGACTCGAACCATGAGCCACCAGTCCTCTGGCACATCGCCGTCTCGCACTACAACGAGAAGGCACGGTGGGCCCTGGCGTGGAAGGGCGTCGAGCACCGCCGCCGAGCGCCGGTGCCGGGGGCCCACATGGCGATCGCCGCCTGGCTGACGGGCGGCAAGCAGGTCACCTTCCCGGTGCTCGAGATTGACGGGCGGCGAATCGGCGACTCGACCGCGATCATCGCCGCCCTAGAGGAGCTCTGGCCCGACCCGCCCCTCTACCCCGCCGATCCCGAGCTGCGCCGCCGCGCCCTGGAGCTGGAGGACTTCTTCGACGAGGAGCTCGGCTCGCATATCCGCCAACTCGCCTGGTTTGAGCTCGGCAGGGATCGCGATCGCTTCGCGGCGCTGATGGAGGAGGCCTTTCCCGCACCGCTCGCCCGGCGGCCTGGCGCCGCGGCCGCCGTCGCGCGCCTCTACACGGCACTGCGCTTCCGTGCCGACGACGCCGAGCGGGCCGAGATCGGGCGCGCCAAGGTGCTGGCCGCGCTCGACCGGCTCGAGGCGGAGCTCGGCGACGGCGAGTACCTGGTCGGGGACGGCTTCACGGTGGCCGACCTGACCGCCGCCTCGCTTTTCTATCCGCTCGTCCTTCCCGAGGAGGGACCGTTGCCGGCTGACCAGCCCGCCGCCGCCGGCTTCGAGCGCTTCCGCGCGCCGCTCAAGGAGCGGCGCGGCTTCCGCTGGGTCGCCGAGATGTTCCGCCGCCACCGCGAGCCGGCCCGCGCCGCGAGCACCGGCGCGGCGGCGGCCTGACGCCGCTCAGCCGCCGATCGGGGCGCGCGGTTGGCCGCCGTAGAAGACCAGCGTGCCGAGCATGCCGATGATGTTGACGAGGATGATGTTGACCGCCATCGATTTGGCCGTCGCCGTGCCGACGCCGACCGGCCCCCCCGACGCCGTATAGCCGTAGTAGCAGCCGACCACAACGATCACCGTCGCCATCGTCATCGCCTTGGTGAGGCTGAATAAGAAGTCGAGCGGGTTCTGGTAGGTCCAAAAGAGATGCAAGTAGCCCCCGGAGGAGATGTCGCCGACCTGCTCGACGACCGCGAGATAGCTGGCGAAGAAGCCCATGCCGATGCCGATCAGGTAGAGGAAGGGGATCGCCATCCAGGCGCCGAGCAGGCGGGTCGCGGCGAGGAAAGTGACCGGCGGCATCCCCATCACCTCGAGCGCGTCGATCTCGTCGGAGATCCGCATCGCGCCGAGCTCGGCGACGATCCCGGTGCCCACCTTGGCGGCGAGGATGTAGCCGAAGGCGTAGGGCAGCCCCTCGCGCAGGTCGCAGTAGGCGGAGAAGAGGCCGGCGTTGCCGGGGGCGCCGATCGAGCGGCTGAAGTAGGCGCCGATCAGGCCGCACTGGAGGCCGAGGATGAAGACGAAGGCCCAGACGATCAGCGCCGAGCCGAGGATCAGGATCCCGGCCTGGCGAACGCTCTCGCCGAAGAACCGCAGGGCGCGACCGGAGAGGACCAGGCCGGCGACGCGCGCGCCGAAGCGGGCGATCTCGCCGGCGGCGTCGAGCCAGGCCCGGGGCACGTCGAGCCAGCCGATCGCGCTCGCCCCCCTCATCGGATCGTCTGCAGCTCGGGATTGAAGGCGAGCAGCAGCGCCGAGAAGACGTAGAGGAGCGAGAAGCAGGCCATGTAGGCGATCACCACCGCCTGGTTGACGGCGCGCCCGACTCCCTCAGGGCCGCCGGACGCGGTCATGCCCTTGTAGCAGCAGACGACGGCGACGATGCCGCCGAACAGCGTGCACATGATCACCGAGCCCCAGAGGTCGGCGATCACGGCGTTGGTGAAGAGGGTCGCGAAGAACCCCCCCAGCGGCTCCCCGTACACCCACGAGGCGGCCATCCCCGCCGTGATGCCGAAGACGAGCGCGTAGATGTTGAGCAGGCCGGTGATCGCCATCAGGGCGAGGAAGCGCGGCACGACCAGGTTCTTGATCGGGTCGACGCCCAGCACCTGCAGGGCGTCGAGCTCCTCGCGGATCTTGCGGGCGCCGAGGTCGGCGGTGATCGCCGTGCCGGCGACGCCGGCGACGACGCTGGCGGTGACGATCGGGCCGATGAAGCGCACCGCGGTGACGATGAAGAAGCCGCCGAGGCGGTCGAGAGCGCCGAACAGGTCGAGGATGCCCGCCGCCTGCAGGCCCGGGCCGCCGAAGCAGAGGGCGAAGATCGAGATCGTCATCGGGAACCAGGAGAGCTTCAGCACGAAGAGCACCTGGCCGACGAGCTCCTCGCCGTAGGGATAGGGCGGTCGCGCCGCGGAGACGATCGTCCTCGCGGCGAGGATCACCATGTTGCCGACCTCCTCCAAGGCCGACTTCGCGGGCAGCAGCGCCCGGCTTACGACTTGCGTCGCCACCAGCTCATCGCCTGCTCGAGTGGACTGACCGGAGGCGAGACCCGCGTCCGCGCTTCCTCGCGCGCCCGCCGCTCGGCGGCCCGCTGTGCTTCGGATAGCTGCGCGATCAGCGTGTCGCGGGTGCGCTCGAGCTCCTCGACGCCGGCGACGTGGCCGGCGGCGCGGCGCGGCGCGGTGGGCAGATCGCCCGGCAGGTCGCGCGTGTAGGTGGCCAGCTCCGCCTCCAGCCGGCCGATCTGGCGGCGCAGCTCGTGGCGCACCTCGATCGCCTCGCTCTCCTCGATCGGTTCCGGAAGCGGGGCGGGCCGGTCGCCCTCGACCGGCTCCTCGAGCGCCCCCGGCATGCTCGCGCAAGCAG
>DASQDJ010000061.1:0-5982 GCA_035634215.1 Solirubrobacterales bacterium
CGGCCTGCCGATCTCGGTGGCGCGTCCGCCGGCCCTTGCCGCGATGGACGACGCGTCGGCCGCGCGTCTCACTCTTCCCTACGGGCTCGCCCTGGAGGGCTGAGCGATGCGGCCGATCAACCTGATCCCGCCCGAGGAGCGGCGTGGGGGCCAAGCGCCGCTGCGCAGTGGCCCTCTCGCCTACATCCTGGTTGGCGCTCTGGTCGCCGTCCTGGCCGGCGTCACGTCGCTGGTCCTCGTGAACAACCAGATCGACGAACGCGAAAGCGAGGTCGCGCGTCTCGAGATCGAAGACGCTCGCGAAGCGGCGAAGGCCGAGCGGCTCGCCGCCTATGTCCAGTTCCGCGAGCTCAGCGAGCAGCGGGTCGCGACCGTCACCAGCCTCGCGGACAGCCGCTTCGACTGGGAGCGAGTGATGCGCGAACTTGCCCTGATCCTGCCGACGGACGCGTGGCTCGTGGGCCTCACCGCGACCGCGGGCGCCAGCGCTGAAGGTGCGGAAGGCGGTGGGGGGGGATCGGGCCTTCGCTCCGCCTCGCAGGGGCCGGCGCTCGAACTGAGCGGCTGCGCGGTGGGTCACGAGGCGGTCGCTCGCTTCGTGACGGCGCTCGAAGACATCGACGCGGTGACGCGCGTCGGCGTGCAGTCCTCCGAACTTCCGGATCCCAGTGGGGAGGGTGACAGCGGCGGCGAAGGGGGCGGCTCCGAATCGGGCGACGAATGCCGCACGCGTGGCTTCATCACCAAGTTCGAGATCGTCGTCACCTTCGACGCGGCGCCGGTTCCGGTCGCCGCCGCGGGCAGCGAAGTTCCCGCGAGCACCGAAACCGCCAGCGGCGAAGAATCCGAATCCGAAGAAGGAGCGGAAGGCGAATGAGGATCGAGATGAGCTCGACCAACCGGGTGATCGCCGCGATGGTGCTCGTCGTCGCGCTCGGCGCCGCCTTCTGGATGATGTTGCTGAGCCCAAAGCGCGAAGAAGCGAAGAAATTGGGGACTGAGGTCGAACGGCTCGAGAGCTCCCTGGCCCAGCATCAGGCCCAAGTGGCGGAAGCCGAAGCGGCGCGCGACGAGTTTCCGGCCGAGTACCAGCGACTCGTCGTGCTCGGCAAGGCGGTGCCGGGCGACGACGACATCCCGTCGCTGCTCGTTCAGCTGAACCGGATCGCCGATCGAGCGGGGGGCAAGTTCCGCAACATCCAGCTGACGGCGGCAGGGGGCGAAGAAGCCGCGGCCGCTCCGTCCGGTTCCTCCGAAGGAGCTGTCGCCTCCCCGACCGAGGTCGCCGCGTCCCTGCTGCCGCTCGGGGCGTCGATCGGGCCGGCGGGCCTTGCGGTGATGCCTTACGAAGTCACGTTCGACGGCAGCTTCTTCGGCGTGGCGGATTTCGTCGCCGGCCTCGACTCGCTGGTCAAGACGAGTGACGGCAGGGTGAGGGTCGACGGGCGCCTGGTGACGATCGACGGCTTCTCACTGGAAGCGGACCCGAGCAAAGGGTTCCCCGCACTGCAGGCCAAGTTCTCCCTCACCACCTACCTGACCCCGCCGGGCGAGGGCGTCACCGGGGGCGCGACGCCCGTCGAACCCGGGGTCCCGCCTCCCGCCACGCCCGCCGCCGCCACTACCGGAGGAGCGCCATGAAACGGCTGAAAGTCGGTCCTGAGCTGAAGATGCCGAAGCTGGGCTCGTCGAGCTTCAAGGCGCCGCCGTTCATGGCCGACGTCTACCACGACCTCCGCGAGCGCCGACTGCTGCCGCTCGTCGCCCTCGTGGTGGTCGCGATCCTTGCCGTTCCGATCCTGCTGGGCGGCTCCGCGGACACCGAGCCCCTGCCGCCCACGGGGGAAAGCGTCACCGGGGGCGAGCTGGAAGCGACCAGTGGCGAGACGCTCACCGTCGTCCAGGCCACGCCCGGGCTGCGGGACTATCGCAAGCGGTTGCGCGGCAGGACGCCGAACGATCCGTTCAAGCAGAAATACACCAGCCTGCCGCCAGACGCGAAGCTGCAGAGCACGGTGGAAACGTCTCCGACGAGCTCGACGGGTGACGCGAGCGAAGTCTCGGTCACCGACGAAGGCGACACCGTGACCGTCGAAGTCGACGAGGACGGTGGCGGCTCCGCGGGCGTTGGCGCGCCAAGCGCGGGCGGCGGCTCCAGTGGCGGCAGCGACAGCCGCCCGGCGCCCGCCGCCGGCCAGTTCTACGCCTACCGCCCCGACGTGCGGTTCGGCGTCGCCGGCTCGGGTGGCCTGAGGGCCTACCCCGACCTGCCGATCGGCAGCCTGCTGCCCAAAGAGAAGCCCGTGCTGTTCTTCATTGGCTCCACCGAAGAAGGGGATCGCGTCGTCTTCGACGTGTCCGCCGAGGTGATGCTCGTGAAGGGCGAGGGGAAATGCATCGGCGGGCGACAGTCCTGCGGCCTGCTCTTCATGGGGCCGGGTGACGCGGTGACCCTGCTCACGGAAATTCCCGGCCGGACCTTCCAGCTCGCCGTCGACTCGATCGACTTCGTCCCGGTGGACCGGTCCAAAGCCGCGGGCTCGTCGGCCGCCGGAGCGCCGCAGGTACCTGGACTTTCCCAAAACTTCAGTAAGTGAAGCCATAGCGCTACACTCGCTGAAGCGAGGTGATGCGTAAACGCCCTCGCCGTGACCGCGATGAGCGCCGAGAGCAACTCCCGATGTCCCGTCTGCCGCACCGCCGAGGTGGTTTGCGGCAAGTGGACCCTTTTGGTCATCCGCGACCTGGCGGAGGGCCATAGCCGCTTCTGCGAGCTGGAGCGCTCGCTGGAGGGCATCAGCCCGCGGACGCTGTCGCTGCGGCTGCGGGCGCTCGAAGAAGAGGGGATCGTCGCGCGCCACACCTTCCCCGAGGTGCCGCCGCGGGTCGAGTACGCCCTGACCGAGAAGGGCAGGGCCTTGGTGCCTCTGATCGAGGACATGCGCCGCTACGGCCGCCGCTGGCTGATGGACGGCGACGAGGAGTGCTGCGAGGACGACGCCGCGCCCGCCGCCTCGGGCCGCCCCAAGCGCGCCCCCGCCGCCGTCTAGTCGTCGGCATCTCTGCAAGCCGTCGTGCAGGCGCAGGAGCGCCGTGCCTGGGGCGGAAGGCAGGGGCGTGCGTGACCCGCTCCTCAACGAGGCCCTGAAGCGACTGGCGGCTGAGGCCGCGACCCGCTTCACGACGCTGGTCGCGAGCGGCGAGCAGATTCCCTTCGATGTCGCCGAGAGCGAGGGCCCCGACTCGCTCTTCCACAGCTACGTCCCGCTCACCGCGCGCTTCGTGCGCGACCATGAAGACGAGCTGCGGACGCTGCCCGCCTTCGAGCCGGCCCGCGAAGCCGTCGACCTCGCCGGCATAGCGGCGCCATACCTCGAGCGGAGAGGCGAGGCGGTCCCGCCGCGGCCCGCCGAGCGCGCGGCCCGCATGCTCACGATCTTCCTCGCCTCCCTGTGGAACGGCTGCGCGGAGTTCGCGCTCGACCGCGAGCGGCTCGACAACGCCCTCGCGGTGCTCGACGCCGAGATCGGCGACGTCGACGAGGCGGACCTGATCGTCGCTCCGATCGTCGGCCTGCGGATGCCGGTCGGGCGCCTGGAGCTGGCCAGCGGCGTTCAGATCGTTCGCGCCGACAGCATCGACGCTCCGGTCGAGGCGATGCGCAGCGAGGGGATGAACCGCGCCGCCTGGGAGCCGCAGTTCCTGGCCGTCGCCGAACAGGGCGACGGGGCGGAAAGCGCCGCCGCGGCCCTGCAGCAACTGCACGAGCTGATCAGCGTCATGCGCCTCTTCAAGCGGGGCGGGATCGCGCTCGGTCCCTATGCCTTCGCGCCGATCGGAGAGGGCCACTGGCAGCGGCTCCCGACCGGCGCCGCCGCGCCGCGCAACGGCGGCTACCGGCTGGACGAGGCGGATACGACCGCTCTCGCCGAGCTGGCAGGGGAGCTGGAGACACAGCCCGACCCGTCCGGC
Organism: Solirubrobacterales bacterium; assembly: GCA_035634215.1. Taxonomy (GTDB): domain Bacteria; phylum Actinomycetota; class Thermoleophilia; order Solirubrobacterales; family 70-9; genus VRUE01. The sequence continues at coordinate 3,973 of DASQDJ010000061.1, forward strand.
TCGCTCGCCTGGGCCGTCCGCCGCTTCGAGCTGGGCTGCGAGCGTCCGAGCGCGCTCGAGGGCCTCAGCGATCATCTGCTCGCCCTGCGCGCCGTCCTCGACGGCCATGGACCGGTTGGCGCCTCGCTGCCGATGCGCGCCGCCGCCCTGATCGCGGACGGCTCGATGGACCGACTCGCCGCGCGCGAGCGGCTGGAAGAGGCGCTCGAGGTCGAGCGCGCCGCGATGGCCGGGACCGCCGGCGCCGGAGCGCTGGAACTCGCCATCTGGACCGAGGACGGCGTGCGGCGCATCCTCCGCGACGCCGCGCTCGGCGAGCTGGGCGGCGACCTCAACGAGGCGGCCGACGAGACGCTGATCGCCACCGGGCTGGACGGCGGGGACGCCGCGATCGCGGTCGCCGCCGAAGAGCCAGTCGTTGCCGAAGAGCCAGTCGTTGCCGAAGAGCCGGTCGCTGGCGAAGAGCCGGTTGCCCCCCGGGAACCGGTCGCGTTCCAGGCCCCGTCTTTGCCCGAAGACTTCGATTCGTCCCCGCAGGAGGAGAGCATGGAAGACACCCGCATCCTCGAGCCGGTCCCGGCCGAGGAGGAGATCAGGATCACCGCGACGAACTGGCTCGACGAGGTCGAAGTGGAGGAGAGCACGCTCGACTTCCCGGCGATCGAGGGCGACGTGGCGCACCGCGAGCGGATCGACACCCCTCGCGTCCGGCACCTCTTCCCGGTGCCCGACGACGCCGAGTGGGAGGTCCGCGAGCTCAACTACGACCACTACCGTCACGCCGGCTGACCGGTCGCCGCGGCGGCTAGTCCCGCCCTGCCGCTAGCGCGATCCGGTCCTCGGCGCTGGCGAACAGGTAACGGTTGACCTCGGCGAGCCCGCCGAGGTCGTGGACGTCTTGATCGAGGTAGGGCACCCGGATCACGCCCTTGGTCCGCAGCTCCGCCGCGAGGCGCTCGATGTTGCGGGCATCGCGCTCGGCGAGCGTCTGGTAGTCGGCGAAGTTGGAGGCCACCCGGGCGGCGAGGTCGGAGTCGCCGAGCCGCTCGTCGAGCGCCGCTTCCAGGTCGCCGCCGTTGCCGCGTCCCGCCTCGGCCGGGTAGTGGACCTTGTTGACGATCACGCCGCCGAAGGGCAGCTTCGCCTCGACCAGTTTGCGGTGAAAGTAGACGGCCTCGTCGATCGGCTCCCCCTGGGGCCCGCAGACGACGAGGAAGGAGGGTTCGGGATCGGCGAGCAGCGAGTTGACGCGCTTGGCACGTTCCTGGAAGCCGTCGACCATGCCGCTGAACGCGTTGAAGAACTCGGCGAGGTCGGCGAGCAGGTCGAAGCCGACGATTCGCTTCAGCACTCCGAGGGCGACCGTCGCGCCCCGGCCGGCGACCTTCGCCGCCAGTCCCGTCGGCTTCATGAAGACACGCAGGGAGCGCCCCTCGATGAACTGGGTCAGCCGTCGCGGCGCGTCGAGGAAGTCGAGCGCGTTGCGCGTCGGTGGCGTGTCGAGCACCAGCAGGTCGAAGCGCCCTTCGCTGTCCAGCTCGAAGAGCTTCTCCATCGCCATGTACTCCTGGGAGCCGGCGAGGGCGTTGGAGATCTGCTGGTAGATCCGGTTGTTGAGGACCCGTTCGCGCGACTCCTCGTCGGGCGCCTGGCGGGCGACGAGCTCGTCGAAGGTCGCCTTGGCGTCGAGCATCATCGCCCACAGCTCACCTTCCATCGCGACCCCGTGGCGCTCGAAGAGCGCTGGGTCGACGCGCGTTGCCTCGTTGCCGAGCTCCTTCAGGCCGAGCGAGTCGGCGAGCCGCTTTGCCGGGTCGATGGTGAGGACGCAGACCTTCAGCCCCCGCTCGGCCATCCCGGTCGCGATCGCCGCCGAGGTCGTCGTCTTGCCGACTCCGCCCGAGCCGGCGCAGATGCAGATCCGCTTGCCGTCGAGGATGTCGTCTATCGCTGTCATCAGCTCAGCTTCGCGGCCAGCTCACGGGCCGCCTCGAGGTCGAGCTCCGGCTC
>DASQDJ010000062.1:0-4488 GCA_035634215.1 Solirubrobacterales bacterium
GGCGACCGGAGTCTTCTCGGCCGACGACATCGCGATCAACGCCGGGGTCGGCTGCTACGAGAAGCCCTCGCTTCAGGCGAGCGCGGCGATCTTCCAAGCGGCCGCCGATCCCGTCGCCAAGTGCGCGAAAGTCTGGCGCGAAGGAGTGCTCGGCGATGAGCCCGGGTCGCCGCCCCACCTCGTCGCCTGCGCGGCCGACGGGACCCCGGTCTTCGTGTTCCCCGGAGCCGACGACGTCTGCGACCGCCTTGGCCTGCAGCCGCTGCCAGACGACTACGCCCCACGCGGCATCGCCCACGCGCGTGCCTTCGCGGCGCTGCACCGGATCGGGGAACTTCCGCCGCCGGGCTCGCCCTGCGTCTCGCCGCAGGCGGCCGCCGAGCGCGCCCGCGATCGCCTCCCGTCCGCTTACTCGGACGTCGAGGTGAGGATCGAGGGCGGCGGTCCCTGCGCGAGGGAATACAGGCCGGTCGGGGACCACATCGGCGTCAGGACCGTGTCTCGCGCCGAAGGCGCGATCCTGCGGATCGGCGTCCGGGTCTCGGTCGCGCTGCGTCGCCTCCATGAGCAGGCGACGAGTGGCGGCTGCCATCCGCCCGCCCAGGTCGCCCGCAAGGCCCGCCGCCTGCTGGCGGCGACCGGCCTCGGTGAGATCGAGGTTCGCATCGAAGGCACCGGGCCCTGTGTGGTCCCCGGCTTCGGTGCTGACGGGGAGTATCGGTGGGTGAGCTTCGTCGCCGGTCCACCGCCTCGCCGCTCGCCCTGAGCGGAGGGGGTGGGATTCGAACCCACGAGACGCCTTACGACGCCTAACGGCTTTCAAGGCCGCCGCATTCAACCGCTCTGCCACCCCTCCGAGCCACTGGGGGCGCGTCGCTTCTGGGCACTACGCCCCGGCGTCGATGCTAGCCGCAAATCCATGGACATAAGGGCACGGAGCGCTCAGGCGTTTCCTGATTGGATTGTGAGGTGCGGCGACTTCTCGTCTTCACCGCGGCAATCGTCTTCTTCGACGTCGCCTTCTACGCGGCGATCGCGCCGCTGCTGCCCGACTACGCCGACGAGTTCGGGCTGAGCCACGCCGAGGCGGGGGTCCTCGCCGCCTCCTACGCGGCCGGCACCCTGGCCGCCTCGCTGCCCGCAGGCTTCGTCGCGGGCCGTGTCGGGCCGCGACGAACGGTCATCGCCGGCCTGCTCCTGCTCGGCGTCTCGAGCATCGTGTTCGGCTTCGCCGGCTCGGTCTTGCTGCTCGACGCCGCCCGCTTCACGCAGGGGATCTCGGGGGCGCTGATCTGGTCGGGGGCGCTGACCTGGCTGATCGGCAGCACGCCTCCGGAGCGGCGTGGCTCGGTGATCGGCACGGCGCTCGGCACCGCGGTGGCCGGCGCCCTGGTCGGCCCGATCTTCGGGTCCGTCGCCGCCGAAGTGGGCACCGAGGCCGCCTTCACCGGGGTCTTCGCGCTGACCTTGGCCCTAGCCGGCATCGCCTCGCGCCTGCCCGAGGTCGCGGCGCCGGAGCGCCAGGCGCTGAGCGAAGTCCTCGCCGCGATGCTCAGCCGCCCGATCGTCACCGCGACGCTCTTCGTCGCGGTCCCGTCGCTGATGTTCGGCGCGGTCGAGGTGCTCGTCCCGTTGCGGATCGACGAACTGGGCGGGGGCCACGCCGCGATCGCCGGCGGCTTCATCGCCGGGGCGGCGCTGGAGGCAGGGCTGGCGCCGCTCGTCGGCCGCTACTCAGACCGGGTCGGCCGCCGGGCGCCGTTCGTCGTCGGGATCGGGATCTGCGCCATCGCGATGCTGGCGATCGCCGCGGCCGGCGCCCTGGCGCCGATCCTGGCGGCGCTCATCCTCGGCTCGCTGGGGGCCGGGATTTGCTTCACCCCCGCCCTGACCACGCTCTCCGAGACAGCCGAGTCGAGCCGCCTCCACCAGGGCTTCGCCGCCGGCCTCTCCAACATGGCCTGGGCGGCGGGCCAGACCATCGGCGCGATCGCCGGCGGCGCCGCGGCCAGCGCGGCGGGCTACGAGGCGCCAAGCGTCGCGATCGCCGTCCTGCTCGTCCTCACCGCCGCCTACGCCTACCGGGTCCTGATCCCGCCGCTCGTCCGCCCGCCCGGCGAGGTGATGGCGGCCGAGGAGGTGCGGCCCGCCGAGGGGTAGGTTGCCGGTCGTGAGCGGCGTCTGGCGAAATTGGACGGGGGACCAGGAATGTCGCCCAGCGCGGACGATCGGGCCGCGAGATCGCGACGACCTGGTCGAGGCCGTCGTCGGGGCGGCCGCGGCCGGGGAGAAGGTGAGCGTCGTCGGCGCCGGGCACTCCTTCACCGGCACCGCCCTGACCGACGGCGTCGCGATCGACGTCGGCGCGCTGAGCGGCATGATCGACGCGGACCGCTCCTCGGGTTTGGTCGAGGTGGGCGGTGGGACGGTGATCGCCGACCTCAACCGGGCGCTGGACCGCCTCGGGCTGGCGATGGAGAACCTCGGCGACATCGACCGCCAGACGATCGCCGGCGCGATCTCGACGGGGACCCATGGCACCGGAGCGGGCCTGCCGAACATCTCCGCCCAGGTCGAGGCGGTCGAGGTGGTGACCGCGGCGGGCGAGGTGCGCCGGCTGGACGCCTCCGAGCCAGACCTGCTGCGTGCCGCCCGGGTCGGCATCGGCGCCCTCGGCGCGATCAGCGCCGTCACCTTGCGCTGCGTGCCGGCCTTCACGCTGCGCCGCGTCGACGCGCCGCGGCCGCGCGAAGCGGTGCTCGACGACTTCGAGGGGCAGGCGCTCGCCCACGAGCACTTCGAGCTCTTCACCTTCCCCTACGCCGATTCGGCGCTGGTCCTGGAGCGCAACAGGATCGACGAGCCGCCGCGTCCGCGCGGCCGGGTCGCGGCGACGCTCAACGACACGGTGCTCGAGAACTGGGCGCTTGGGGCGCTCGCCGCGACCGGCAAGCGGTTCCCGGCGGCGATCCCGCGGCTCTCGCGCCTGGCGGGCCGCCTCGCCTCGGGCAGCAGGAGAACCGAAGCCAGCCACCGGATCTTCGCCAGCGAGCGGCGTGTCCGCTTCACCGAGATGGAGTACGCGGTGCCGCGCGAGCACGGCCCCGAGGCGGTGCGACGCACGATCGAGTGGATCCGGTCCAACCGCTACCCGGTCTTCTTCCCGATCGAGGTGCGGGTCGGCGCCGCCGACGACGCGCTGCTCAGCCCCGCCCACGGGCGCGACACCGCCTACGTCGCCGTTCACCAGTACCGGGGGATGGAGTGGCGCCCCTACTTCGAGGCGGTCGAGGCGATCATGCGCGACTACGGCGGTCGCCCCCACTGGGGCAAGCGCCACTTCCAGACGGCGGCCACCCTGGCGCCGCTCTTCCCGCGGTGGGACCGCTTTCAGGCGGCGCGTGACGAGCTGGACCCCGGGCGCGTCTTCAGCAACGAGTACGCGGAGCGCGTGCTGGGCTAGAGGAACGCCTTGCCCTCGCCGCGGTAGGTCGGGACGACGTCGACGATTTCACCGCCCTCGACCAGGTGCAGGAGGTCGAAGCGCTCGCAGAGCTCGCCGGCCTTGGCGTGGCGGAAGTAGACGCGATCGCCGATCCGGAGCTCGGAGGCCGGCGGGCCGAGCAGCGGCGTCTGCACCTCCCCGGCGCCCTCCTCGGGGTCGAGGCGCAGGCCGTCCGGCAGCCAGGGCGTCGGCAGGCGGGCGGCATCGCCGCTGCCCGAGGCCAGATAGCCGCCGCCGAGCGCCGTGGCGACGCCGGGCGCCGGCTTGCGGACGATCGGCAGCGCGAAGCCGGCGGCGGGGGTGAGGGCGAAGCGGCTGTAGTGGTCGAAGAGGGTCGGGGCGTAGAAGCCCGAGCCGGCGGTCAGCTCGGTCACCGAGTCCTCGGCGCCGGTCAGCTCGAGGCTGCCGGTGCCGCCGCCGTTGACGATCGCCAGCGGTGCGACCTCGCGGACGGCGGCGACGATCGCGGCGCGGCGCTCGGCCAGCTCGGCGGCGGAGCGGCGCTGCATCCAGCGGATCGCGGCGCCGCGCAGGCGGCGGCCGGGCGGCAGGTCGCCGACCCCCGCGATCTGCCCCTCGTAGGCCATCAGCGCCGCCAGCTGGGCCTGCGGCCGCCGCTCGATCTCGCGGGCCAGCGCCACCGCCTGCTCGACCGTGTGAACCGGCGAGCGCTTCGGCCCGACCTTGAGCCGGTCGCCGAAGGACCACCAGCTCGCGTCCACATCGATGCAGACCCTCACTGGCGGCGCGCCGGCGCCCAGCACCGACTCGATCGCGTCGAGGTGCTCTGCGCAGTCGACCATGACGATCGGGGCGCCCTCCGGGTTGGCGGCCGAGCGCAGCGCCAGCTCGCTGAGCGGTCCGGCGACGGCGGAGGGGTAGGCGAGCAGCAGGTTCTCGAAGCCCTGCTCGGCGAGCCACAGCGTCTAGGGCAGGGTGAAGGTCATCAGCCCCGCGAAGCGCCCGTCGATTCCCAGCGCTCG
>DASQDJ010000063.1:0-13977 GCA_035634215.1 Solirubrobacterales bacterium
GGCCTCGGCGCGGCGCTGCTCTCTCCGGCGGCGCTCTCGCTCGTGACCACGATGTTCACCGAGGGCGCCGAGCGCAACACGGCGCTGGGCGTCTGGGGCGCGGTCGCCGGCTCCGGCGGCGCCGCCGGCGTCCTCTTGGGCGGCATCCTCACCGACGGGCTGGGCTGGGAGTGGGTGCTGTGGGTCAACGTGCCGGTGAGCCTCCTGGCCCTCTTCCTCTCTCCCCGCCTGATCGCCGAAACGCGCGCCGAGGCCGAGAGGCGGGTCTTCGACGTCGCCGGCGCGGTGACGATCACCGCCGCGCTCTCGATCCTCGTCTACGCCCTGGTCGACGCCACCGACGCCGGCTGGGGCTCGACCCAGACGGTGGGCCTGCTGGCGCTCTCCGCGGTGCTCCTGACCAGTTTCGTCGTGATCGAGCTGCGAACTCCGAAGCCGCTCGTGCCGTTCTCGATCTTCCGCATCCGCACCCTGACCGGCGCCAACGTGGTCGGGCTGCTGATCGGCGCCTCGCTGTTCTCGATGTTCTTCTTCATCTCGCTCTACATGCAGCAGGTGCTCGAGTACAGCGCGATCAAGGCCGGCCTCTCCTACCTGCCGCTGGCCCTGCTGATCATGGCCTCGGCGGGGATCGCCTCGCAGCTCGTCACCAAGCTCGGCTACAAGCCGGTGCTGGCGATCGGCCTCGCCTTCATCGTGATCGGGCTGGCCTGGTTCAGCCGCGTCTCGGTCGGCGGCGGCTTCCTCACCGACATCCTCGGGCCGTCGCTGTTCGCGGCCGCGGGGCTCGGCTTCGCCTTCGTGACGACGACGATCGCCGCGGTCTCGGGAGTCGAGGAGAGCGAGGCGGGGCTGGCGAGCGGGCTGATTAACACCTCTCAGCAGGTCGGCGGCGCGCTCGGGCTGGCGGTCCTCTCGACGATCGCGACCTCGCGCACCGACGACCTCACGGCCGTGGGCGCGATGCCCTCGGGGAGCGCGCTCACGGAGGGGTTCCAGGCTGCCTTCCTCGGCGGCGCCGGCATAGCGCTGCTCGGCCTCGTCCTGACCCTTGTCCTGATCCGCGGCGCCGACAGCCGCGCCCATGTCGCGCTCGGCAAGAAGCCGGCGAGCGAGAGCGCCTCGGCGTAGCCGTCCCGCCGCGCGCGCCGCGGCCCGTCCCGGCCGCATAACCGACCGCTTCAGTAGGATTTAACGATGCTCTTCTCGACGAAGGCCGAGTACGGAGTGCGCCTGATGGTCGCGCTGGGACGCCAGCCCGACTCCGCGCCGGTCTCGCTGAGCGCCGTCGCCGAGGCGGAGCGGCTGCCGCTCTCCTATCTCGAGCACCTGGTCGCAAAGCTGCGACGCGCCGGCCTCGGCACCTCCACCCGCGGCGCCCACGGCGGCTACAGCCTCGCCAAGCCCGCCGACGAGATCACGCTCGACACCGTCGTCGAGGCGCTGGAAGGGCAGATCGCGCCGATGGAGTGCTTCCACGAGACTCCCGAGGGCAAGGTCCTCTGCTCGCACGAAAGCGACGGCGATCACCACGCCTGCGCGACCAAGCTGCTCTGGACCCGCGTGCAGGGCGGCGTCACCAAGGCGCTGGCCGGCACGACGCTCGCCGAGCTGGTCGAGTTCGGCGGCGGCGCTTCCGAGAAGGCGCCGGCGGCGCTCGGCAGCGCCGCCTGAACACCGCAAACCCAAGAACGGAGAAGCATGGCTGAGCTGGAGATACGCAACCTGCACGTGAGCGCCGAGGGCAAGGAGATCCTCCGCGGCCTCGATCTCGACGTCGAGAAGGGCAAGGTCCACGCGCTGATGGGGCCGAACGGCTCGGGCAAGTCGACCCTCGCCAACGCGATCATGGGCCACCCCTCGCTGGAGGTGACCGAGGGCTCGATCGTCTTCAAGGGCGAGGACATGACCGAGGCCGATCCCGACGAGCGCTCCCGCGCCGGCCTCTTCATGGCGTTCCAGTACCCGGTGGCGATTCCCGGCGTGGCGGTCAGCAAGTACCTGCGGATGATCCTCAACGCGCGGCGCGAGGCGCAGGGCGAGCCGGAAATCAAGATCAAAGAGTTCGCCAAGGTCGCCCAGGAGGCGATGGAGCTCGCCAACATCCCCAAAGACTTCTCCAGCCGCTACCTCAACGACGGCTTCTCGGGCGGCGAGAAGAAGCGGATGGAGCTGCTCCAACTAGCGCTGCTGCGCCCGGAGATCGCGGTGCTCGACGAGACCGACTCGGGGCTCGACATCGACGCGCTGCGGGTGGTGGCCGAAGGCGTCAACAAGTTCGCCGGCCCGGAGATGGGGGTGCTGATCATCACCCACTACCAGCGCATCCTGCACATGGTGAAGCCCGACTCCGTTCACGTCATGTTCGAGGGCCGGATAGTCAAGGAGGGCGGCCCGGAGCTGGTCGAACAGCTCGAGGAGAAGGGCTACGGCTGGATTCGCGAGGAGGTCGAGGCGGGCGCCTCCGCCTGATCGCGATGGAGCCGGTGACCGCCAAAGCCCCGGCCGCGGCGCTCGACGCGGAGAAGCTGCGCGCCTCCTTCCCGGCGCTGACGCGGGAGGTGAACGGCCGACCTGTCGCCTACCTCGACAGCGGCGCCAGCGCGCAGCGGGTGCTGGCCTCGATCCAGGCGGTGGATCGCTACGAGCGCACCCATCACTCCAACGTCCACCGCGGCGCCCACACGATGTCGGCCGAGGCGACGGCCGCCTACGAGGGGGCGCGGGCGACCGTCGCGGACCACATCGGCGCCGCCGACCGGCGCGAGGTCGTCTTCGTCCGCAACGCGACCGAGGCGATCAACCTCGTCGCACGGGCCTGGGGAGACGCGAACGTGCGGGCCGGCGATCGCATCGTGCTCACGGAGATGGAGCACCACTCGAACATCGTCCCGTGGCAGCAGCTGGCCGACCGGGTCGGCGCCGAGATCGATTGGGTCCCGGTGACCGAGGAGGGACTGCTCGACATGACGGCCCTGGAAGCGCTGCTCGAGCGGGAACCGAAGCTGGTCGCGGTGACGCACGTCTCCAACGTGCTCGGGACCGAGAACCCGCTGGCGGAGATCGGCCGGCTCGCGCATGCGGCCGGCGCGCTCGTTCTCGCCGACGGCGCCCAGGCGGCGCCGAAGCTGCCCCTCGACATGAACGCGCTGGGGATCGACTTCTACGCGGTCACCGGCCACAAGCTCTACGCCCCGACGGGGATCGGAGCGCTCTGGACGCGGCTGGAGGTGCTGCGCGAGATGCCGCCCTTCCTGGGCGGGGGCTCGATGATCCGCAAGGTCACCAAGGATGGGACCACCTACGCCGACCCGCCCGCCCGCTTCGAGGCAGGCACGCCGGCGATCGCCCAGGCGATCGGCATGGCGTCGGCCCTGCGCTGGCTGGACGGCATCGGGATGGACGCGGTGCTGACGCACGAGCGCGAGATGGCGAGCTACGCGCTCGAGCGGCTCGCCGAGGTGCCGGGATTGCGCGTCTTCGGGCCGCCGGCGGGCGAAGAGCGGATCGGCCCGGTCTCCTTCGAGCTGGAGGGCGTCCACGCCCACGACGTCTCGGAGATCCTCGATCGCCACGCCGTCGCCGTGCGCGCCGGCCACCACTGCGCCCAGCCGTTGATGGAGCGGCTCGGAGTGCCGGCGACCGCCCGCGCGAGCTTCGCCGTCCACACGGTCCCCGAGGAGATCGACCGTCTGGTCGAGGGCCTGCGCGACGCGCGCAAGGTTTTCAGGATCTAGCCGGGGCCGGGTAAGAACAGCTGGCGTGCATGCGCCAATGCCGAAGGGGTCGGCGACTGCGGGCACGACCCCGTGGGGGAGCGGGGGTCCCACCGCTTGACCCCCGCTCCCGCTGCTCGTAATCCCTCAAATCCTCAGCATTGCTTAACCGAGAGCTGTGATGCTGACGATACTGAGGTTTTCACTTCCTCTGACTGTTACGTATCCGTTCAGTTCACTGGTATGAACTGTGCCAAGGAATATACAAGGACCAGTGTGGTAATGGGATGTAATTTTTTTGATTGTGACACTAAGTGTGATTTCATGTGGATCACCCTGATTTTTGTACGACACGCCGGTCACAGTCTGCGGCGGAATTCTAATTCCACAGTTAGTATGTGTAATGAGTATACCGGCGCTAGAGCACACGAGGTGCGCTGTATTGTGCCCTGAAGGGAAATTGCCGACTGTAAACAGGATTTCACAGCCATTCTCGTGGATGTTGAACTCAGTGGCAGGGTTACCTGTTGTATAGCATTCAATCCAGTCCGGTTTGATTGTGATCTGGGTGGCTGTTCCCCCCGAGAGCGAACCGGTGTATGTGTCTTTGTCACAACCGATCCGTTGGCCGTCTGCGCCTCCTTCAGAGACGAGGTGGACGTTGTGGGTTCCGCTCTCGATGCCGGTGATGGTCGTTTTTGGGCCGGAGGAGACGAAATGGCCGCCGGTTTCCGCACCCGCGTTGATTCCAGTGACGGCGCTCGTTGCAAGGGTGAGAAGAAGTCCGACGCCCAATCCCTTCAGCTTTATCCTCATGGGTGCTCCCTTTCTGGTGGGGCGCCGAGCGGTGTGAGCTCGACGCGATTCCAGACGAAGGGATAGCTCACAGCCTCCAAATGATCAAAATTTTTGATCGATGACGACGTAAGTCGCGCAGCGCAAGGAGGCGCCGACAGGTAAATGCCTGCAAACGGCCCCTGGATAGATGTCTGCCCGCGCGGATCGGTGCGGCGCCAGATCGGGGCACGACGCCGCCTCAGCGAGGCCCGCCGCGCCGTCAGCTAGCGCCGCTTGCCGCTGCGGGGGCACCCGCGCGGACGAACCACCGGCCGCATCTTGCGGGACTTGCCGCTCTGGGACACGAGCCGGGCGTTTGCCCGTGACTTGCCCGCGCACAGGTTCCTGCTGTTGACGATCAGGCCCTTCTTGCCGCCCCTCATCGCGACGACCACCTTGGTGATCGGCGCGTCGGGGACGCTGGGGAAGGTGGCCCGGATGCCGCCCTTGATCGAGTCGATGCGGGCCGATACCTCGACGTCGACGAGACCGTGCAGGTCGAAGACGAGGTCCGGCAGCTCGTTGTTGGAGGAGCGCAGGTAAGCGGGGCCGGTGAGCGGCTCCTCGAGCAGCGGGGTGGTTGCGGTGACCTGACCGTAGATCGCGCCGGGTGGGCAAGCGTTGGCGGCGAACTGCACCCGCGTGCAGATCGTGCGGATATGCGCCTGCTCGAGGAAGGCCGAGCGAGGCAGGCGCAAGACGAGCCTCTCGAGGTTGGCGTCGCCGGGACGCGGGCGGTAGACGCTGCGCAGCGCCGGATGGCGGCCCCGCTTCGTGCCGCCTTTCAGGTTCACCTTCAGCCGCGGTTTGAAGCCGAGCGCCGCGCAATTGGCCGCTTGGAAACGGTCGCTCCTCTGCACCGCGGCGTCGTCGGCGACGCTGAAGGCGTTGAGCCCGCCGCCCCAGATCGACGCCTGCACCGCCATCTCACGGCAGGAGGTCGGGTTGAGGACGAAACTCGGCCGATCCACGTTGACCTGGATGTCGCGAACGCGGAGGGGAATGCCGGCGAGGATGTGCGGGATCGGATCGGAGGCAGAGCCGTCGATCTTCCCCTCCCCGGTGACCGGGTCGACGTTGAGGCCCACCTGGACGACGACGTTGCCGACGTCGAACGGCCCGGCGACCGCCGGCGTGATCACCGCGGCTGAGAGCGGTGCGCCTTTGTAGGGGCCGGCGAGGTAGATCGATCCCTTGACGTAGGTGAGCGCCGAGCCGGCGCCGGCTCCGGCCGCGACCGTCCCGATCTGGGAAGCGGCTGGGCAGGAGGGCTGCGCCCGCTCCAAGAGGCCGGTCTTGCCCTTCGCGGCGTCGATCGCGGACTGGGGGCATTTAGCTACGCCGACCAGCTTCGGCAGCAGGCCCTCGGGCAGGACCGAGGAGAACTTGGTCAGGTCCTGATCGCCGTCGCGTCGCGTCAGCCGCATCACCATCGCGCTGTGCTGGCCGGCGGTGTTGTCGACCGTGCCGGCCCGGAAGCCCGGCTCGAAGGGCAGGCTGCCGGCCGCCGGACACGGCCCCCCGTTGGGGCCCGAGGTGATCTCGAAGGCCGACGTCGTCAGGTAGGCCTCCTCCGGGTTGGCCCACGGGACGAAGAGCGCTTCGATCCCGTGCGCGCCGCAGCGGTTCGGAGTGATCAGGACACTGCGCTCGCCGCCCTTGAAGTGCAGGCGAAAATCGGAGAACGGCAGCTGCGGCAGCGGCTCGGTGCCCGGCCCGCCGAAGGTGGTGATGAGCTGGCCGGTGCTCGGGTCGGGTTCGACTTCGCCCGCCAGCTTGACGAGGATCCCCAGCCTCTGACTGCGGATCACCTGGTAGATGGCGAGCAGCTTGCCGAAGCGGTTGGTGTAGGGCTCGGCGACGAAGAGCGAGCCTTTGAGGATCTCGCCCTCGAGCAGCGGGGTTTCCACTTCGACGTCGCCGATCTTCGATGCGGCAGGGCAGCCCTCGCCGAATTCGGAGCTCAGCGTCTCGCCTTCCAGCTGTGCCTCAGAGCAGGTCGCGAGCCCTTCGGCCTGCGACGGGTTGACCGTCATCCCCTCCGGCAGGGCGACTTCGGCTTCCATCAGGTCGGAGTTGGCGCGCCCGTCCGGGTCGTCGAGGCCCGGGTCGCTCATCTCGAGACGGACGTCGAGGCCGGAGGCCGACGCCGCGCGTTTGGTGGTCGGCTGGATGTCGAGCGTGGGCAAGAGCTCGAGTTCCTCGCATCCGGTCATCCCCGGGCTTTCGACGTCGTCTTCGAAGAAGGTGGGCGGGCCAGGGCTCACCGGATTGCCGCTCCACCACGAGAGCGCGCTGAAGGTCGTGACGAGCGGGCCGTCGCAGGTGCGAGGCATCGTGATGAAGGGCCGCACGGGGATGCCGGCGGGGCAGGTCGCCTCGGCGGGCACGACCTCATAGGCACAGTCGCCGCGATCTTTGTCGTGCGCGAAGCTGGCCGGGTTGCCCCAGAGCGTCGCCTCCGAGCTCAGCACTTCGACGATCTGCGAAGCGTTGATGAGCGAGGCGACGACGTTGTGGGGGTAGTCGGGGTTGACGGAGAGGTCGACCGTGGTCGGCACGCCGCCTACCCAGAAGCCGATCTTGGCCGCGGTGCCGGGCGACGGCTCGAGGTTGTGGACCGAGACCGTTTCTTCGCCGGGGATGCCAGTGCCTCCCCCCACGACCGCGGTCAGGATGCCGACCGCGGTTGAGTCGGAGCAGGCGGGATTGCCGAATTTGTCGCTGGTCAGGAAATCGAGGGTCGCGCAACGCGGCACGGCGGTTGGGTTCCCCGCCAGGCCTACGGGCATTTCGATGTCCAGGTTTCGCAAGGCGCCGTCCACGACTTCGACGCCTTTGCTCTCGTCGAAGACCGTGTTGACTTTGAATGACGTGGTGACGGCGAACGGGTGAGCGCCGGCTCGGACCTCGGGATTGCCAGCTTCGTCGGTGAAGGAGACGCCCATTTCGGAGAGGCCGAAGTCGGCTTGGGCCGGCGCGGCGACGAGCAGCGCCAGCAGCCCGGTGGCGAGGGCGACGAGCCGTCTCATCGTCCCGCCCTCCGGCCAGCGGCGCGTTTGCCGGCTTTGCGCTTCTTGACGCAGCGGACCTTCCCTTTCCGCTTCACCTTGCGGTAGCCCCGCTTACAGCGGCGGGGTTTCGGTTTGACCGGTTGGGGCGCTGGCGCCCGGTAGGTCGAGCTGCCCGGCGTCGGCTGCACCGGCGCGGGCGGCGCGCTCTGGCACCCGTCCTCTTTGCACACCGGAAGCTGCTGCGGCCCAGGGAGGCCGCCACCGACCCGAGCGACGTAGACGTCGTTCAAGCCGAAGTCCCAGGAGACCAGGCTGCTCTGGGTCGAGAAGAACGCGTTGTTGCCGCCAGGGTCCGCGTCGAGGAAGGTCGACTTGGCTTTGCTGTCGCCGGACGAAATCAGGGCTACGCAGCCTCCGGCTTCCTCGTTGTAGGTGTAGTCGTCTTTGGTGCAAATCCCCGGGCCCGTGCCTGGCTCCTCCCACTGGTAGACATCCCAAGTGCCGTTGGTATCACGCGAGACGAGCTGCTCGAGGCTTTCGAAGAAGACGCGATTGCCGTCGTCCGTGATCACCCGCGGCGCGTGTTGGAGCACTTCCCAGCCCTGGATGCGAGCGGCGACCGCAAAGGTCTCCCCGGAAAGGTCTTCCCCCGTCGGCCGTGCGCCGGTTGGATTGCACGAGATACAGCGCAGGTCGCCGCTGGTGGCGTCATACCGGTAGACCTCCTGCGCCCGCTCGCCGCTCGCCGCCTCGCGGTTGTCGTAGCCGGAGGGCGGCGGCGCCGTCGCGCTGAAGGTCGCGTGCAGGCCGTCGGGAGTGACCCGCGCCGCCCGCTGCGCCGGCACTTCGTCGACCGGCGCCGGTGCGGACGAGGTGCCGCCGACGTCCGCCGGAGCCAAGGCCATCACGAAGGCGAAGCTGCCCGGCCCGCCCCCGGGGTCGGCCTCGTAGAAGTAGAGATTGTGGGCGCCCGCGGCACCGGGTCCGGGCCCGTCTAGGTCCTCCGTCGCGGAGAAGTAGAGGCGCGACGCGTCCTCGCTCGCGCCCATCGGCCGCTCGACGCCATTGGCAATCAGCCGCGCCTCCTGGGCATCGAAGTCGTATTCGTACAGCTCACCGGCGTGGGAGCCCGATTTGAAGGCGAAGATCGCCTTCGAGCCGTCGTCTGCCGCAGTCCAGTACCACGCGGGGTCCGAGGGCGCCACCTCTCCCGATACTTCCCGGGTTTCCGTGCCGCCGACCCGTACGTAGATCCG
Source organism: Solirubrobacterales bacterium (assembly GCA_035634215.1). Lineage (GTDB taxonomy): Bacteria > Actinomycetota > Thermoleophilia > Solirubrobacterales > 70-9 > VRUE01. Next base: position 8,824 of record DASQDJ010000063.1, read on the forward strand.
CCCTGGGATGCCTGGGTCGTCGGTCGCCGGCGAGTAGCCGCTGAACTCCGTCCAGAAGATCCGCTCCCCGTCCGCCGAGATCGCGTTGCGCGTGCTCGCCTCGAGCGTCCCGCTTGCCGCCGTCCCCGCGGCGCACGCTTTCGAGCTCGGCACCTCGCCTGGCAGGTAACAGACGAACCTGAGCCCCGCGGGGGTGTCCTCATACAGGAGGACTTCGCGGAAGTCGTCTTTCAGGTCAGGCGCGTGGGGATGCAGTTTCGCGTTCGCGGAGAAGATCGCGTGAGTGCCGTCCGCCGAGGCCCCCTGAAACCTCACCTGCGTGTATTTGTCAGCTTCGCGGTTCTCAGGTTTTTGGGTCGTCAGCGCCTCGTATCCGCCGCCCGCGCAGTTCTCGCGCCGGTAGAGGTTGGGATAGCGCTCGACCGCGTCGGTGGTCAATGGCGCCACCGAGTAGTTGACCAGCCAGGCCTTGCAGAGGTCTCCGGAGAAACCGTGGAACTCGCTCGTGAACAGCGCTTCGGTCGAAATCGGCGACTGGCTTCGCGGGGGTGAGATCGCTTTGCTTCCCCAACCCCCCGCCGTGCGCTCCGCCAGGTACTGGGAGACGTAGGGGGTCGACGCCGGGTCGGCGAAGGCGTACGCGGACGCGTAGGTGAAGCGCTCTCCCGACGGCGCGCTCTGGTGCAGTTCGAAGTGAAACGGGAACAGCGCGTTTTTGCCGATCCAGAGCGCCACGTCCCCGCCCTCTTTGTCCAGCGGCGAGACCATCTCGTAGGCGCGGCAGTCGGGCAGGTCCGCGCCGGACCCGACCCGGAAGGCGTCGTTCGGGCAGAGTCCTTTTTTGCCCGGTTTGTTCGCGGTCCGGAATTTCCTTTCGATGCCCGCTTCCAGAGTTGCTTCCTGCGGCCCGTCCCCATCCGGATCCTCGCCATATACGGGACCGCCACCGCCGCTTTCGGCCACGAAGCGGAAGTTGTAGGTGGTCCCAGGTGCGAGCCCCGAAAGGCTGACGGCCGCGGTGACCAGCGGTTTGTTCACGACCTGGCTGGTGAGGAACACTGGCGAGATCGGCGCTTTGAACGGACAGCCGTTCTCTGAGCATTTTCCCGTTCCGTATTGGACGTAGTACGTGGTGTCGTCCCAGAACCTCGGGTTGATCTCCGCCCGCACGCTTGCCGTATCCGCTCCGGCGGCGGTCGCGAACTGCGCCGTGATCGCCGGCGGTTTTTTCGGCGGATCTTCACAGCCAGCCGGCGGGCTGCCGTAGGCGTCGACGTAGCTCTCCGGTTTGAAGAGCGAGTGAAACGCAAGGTAGAGATTGCCCGGCTGCATGCTCCCGGCGCAAAAGCTGGTCGCAATACCCGTAATAAGTGGCCCCTGGAACGGGAGGTAGGGGAAGAAACGACCTTCTTCGGCTTCCGGCTGTGTCGGAATGAGCAGATTCCCAGCCGGGTCGAACTTGAGCACGCGCGCTTCCGAATCAGGGAGAATGGCCGGCGGGTCCTCGACCGCGTAGACGTTCCCCAGGTGGTCCACCGCCACTCCCAACGATGCTCCCGCCCCCAGGGCATCCACGTCGAAGAGCGATTCGCCTGGTTTGCCGGGTGAGAGGGGAGCTCCCGTCGGGCTGACTTTGTAGACGTCTTCCTCGCCGGCAAGTGAGAAGTAGATATTGCCCGAAGCGTCGGTGTCGAGCGCGCTGACGATCTCGCCGGCGAATGCCGCCAACGCCCCCTCGAAGCCGATCTCTTCGCGGTAGGTGCCGTCGAGGTTGAAGATCTGGATCCGATCTTTGTCGCCGACGACGATCGCCTCTGGAGCCGGGCCCATCGTGCTGTAGTCGATGTAGTTGCCGGTGGTGCCTTCGAAGTGGCTCGGGGCTTCGCCGGCCGTGCCTTTTTGACAGACGTCGCCAGGGTCGACCGGGCAGACGTTTTGCTGCTGTGCCGGAGCTCCGGCCTCCACCTTGGTGAGGTTCACTTTGCCACCGAACATGACCTCGAATTCCCCAGCGGCACTGAACCTCTGGACACGTAAGTTGTCGAGTTCAAAGGCGTAGACATCTCCAGACCCATCTACCGCCACGCCGAGCGGGCGAGAAAGCTGTCCCCGCGCCGCCCCGGCGAGACCTTTTCGGCAGAGGCTTGGGTCGGGAGCTTCGGTGGGTTCGGGCGGGCCGCACTGCTCGAGCCCCGCCGCCCCAGTCTCGACTCCCCATCCCCACGCCTTGACGAACTGGCCCCACGCGGTGTACTCGACGATGCGAGCGTTATTGCGATCGCTCACGTAGACGCGGCCGTTGATCGGGTTCGCGGCGATCGCTCGGGGTACGTCGAACTGCCCGGCACCGCTGCCCCTAGCGGTGCTCGTCGAGAGCCGCGCAAGGAAGTCAGGGGGCGCGGCCGGGGCTGCCGTGACAGTCGTCAACGACGCGGTCGCGACCACCGCCACGAAGAGCGACAGCCGGACCCCCCACCTCCTCAAGCCATATCCCCTCGGATTCCTCGCCTGTCTCATATCCCCCGCCTGTCGCGTATTCCAGCCGTGGCGCGCTCCCTGTAGCGCGTCTTCAGCAACGATACGGGAACGTTCTTAGTCTTGTCAAGGTCTTCATTCGACCTTGACGGGAAACAAAAGCGGGGCCGACGAACGTCGGCCCCGCTTTGGGCAATGCCTGTCGTGACTCAGCCTGTGGCTGTAACGTCAACCTGATCGGTACCTGAGAATCCTTTGACTGTCACAGAGCCGTTCATTTCGCTGCTGTGTTTTGTCCCAAGGAAGATGCAGATCCCGCTGTGGTAGTGCGCTGTGATGTTTTTGACTGTGCTCGTCAGTGTCACTTCGTGCGGATCGTTCTCATTTTTGTAAGAGACGCCGGTCACTGTCTGGGGCGGGACCACGATCCCGCAATTCGGGTGTGTAATCCGGATCCCGGCCACGCCCGCCGGGCAGGTGACGTGAGCTGTGTTGTGCCCTTCGGGGTTTTTGCCGACTGAGAACAGGAAGTGGCAGCCGTTCTCATGGATGTCGAATTTGGTTTCCGGGCTACCTGTTGTGTAGCAATTGCTCCAGCTCGGTGCGATTGTGATGGTGCTGGCTGTTCCACCCGACACTGAGCCGGTGTAGGAATCATTGTCGCAACCGATCCGACTGCCTTCCGCGCCGCCTTCCGACACGAAGTGGAGGTTGTGGGTTCCACCCTCAGAGCCGACGATGTTCGTGGTTCCCGCCTCCGACGAGACGAAGTGCCCGCCGGTTTCGGCGGTGGCGTTGACGACAGCCATGGCGCTCATCGCCATCGCGGCGATCAGGCCAAGGCCGAGTGCCTTGAGCTTGTTGCTCATCTTTTTCCTTTCCCTGCTGTCCAGCGCCGGGGGGACCCGGCGCGGCCCCGCCTTTCGGGACCGGCGATAGAGATAGAGCTTGATCCCTGAGAGGTCAAGGAATCCTTTGCATTTTTAGAGATCGGCCTGGTGGTCGGGCCTTCGGCGCGTGAAAGTGCCTGCAACCTCCGTCTGTCCAGTTTTCGACCGCACGGATCGGTGCGGGGCGAAATCCGCTCACTAGGCCCCCTTGTCCATTCGCTGTTCCCATTGAGGGGGCTAACCGGAGAACAAGGAGGCCCCCCGCTAGCCTGGAGTCGATGGACGAGCTGTATCGCGAGCAAATCCTCGAGCACTACAAGCGACCGCACAACTTCGGGCGGCTCGACGAGGCCGATCTCGAGTTCGAGGACACCAACCCGTTCTGCGGCGACGAGCAGCATGTGATGCTGCGGCTCGATGAGGACGGGCGAGTCGCCGAGGTGGCGTTCGAGGGGCAGGGATGCGCTATCTCAACCGCGGCGACCTCGCTGCTCACCGACGAGCTCGTCGGCAAGACGCGTGAGGAGCTGCTGCGGCTGCCCAAGGAGTTCGTGCTCGACCTGCTTGGGATCGAGATCTCGGCGACGCGCATGAAGTGCGCGATGCTCGGCCTCAAGGTGGTGAAGAGCGCCAGCCTCGGCCAGGCCGCCGAATGGGAGGACGAGGGCGAGGCCGGCGACCCAAGCGAGGCGGCCGCCGACATCGGCTCGGCTTAGCCTCGCTGCATCGCCGGATCCGGCTGGATCACGGCAAACCAGGCGCCCCAGGGGTCTTTGACGACGGCGATTCGGCCGACCTCCGGTATGTCGAAGGGACCGGCCGGGATCTCTCCCCCGGTCCCCTTGGCCTTCTCGACCGTCGCGTCGGCGTCGTCGACCGCGAAGTAGACCAGCCAGTGGGCGGGCACCTCGGCCGGGACGCGCTCGGTTATGTCGAGCATCCCGCCGACCGTCTGCTCGCCCAGCTTGATCGCCGTGTAGGCGCCCGTTCCCTCGAACTCGCTGTCTTCGTAGGACCACCCGAAAACGTCCGCGTAGAACCGCTTGGCCGTCTCGACGTCGCGCGTGTTGAGCTCGTGCCAGGTCATCGCGCCCGTCTCGTTGACGATCCCCGCGCCCTTGTTGCGCCCTGGCTGCCAGAGCCCCAGCGCCGCGCCAGTCGGATCGACGATGAACGCCATGCGGCCGTAATCGAGGACGGTCATCGGCTCGAACATCAACTGCCCACCGGCCTCCTTCGCCTTCGCCACGGTGGCGTCGATGTCCTCGACGCAGACATAGGCCGACCAGGCGGGCGGCTGGCCCTCTTCCATCGACCTCATCACGCCCCCAACCGCCTGATCGCGCAGGGTGGCCACGCGGTAGCCACCGGTCTGCTCGGCGTTCTCGTCCTCCTGCTGCGCCCAGCCGAAGAGGGCGCCGTAGAACTCGCCGGCGGCGTCCTGGTCCGGCGTCCCCAGGTCGATCCAACAGAAGGTGCCGGGGGCGTGGGTCGTCTTCGTAGGCATGCTGCTCCTCTCGTTCGAAGGCCGTTTCAACCCTAGAGACCGGAGCGCGGCCGCAAACTCATCGGACCCACCCCGAGTCGAGGACGCATGGGACGCCTGACTACCGGCGGGTCCCCCGCTCTCGCTAAAATCCGAGTGCGGAAGTAGGATTACGTCTCAACCCGCACGAGCAACGGCGGAAGGTCCGGATCGCCTCAGATTCCTACGGCCCGCCCGTCGAGGAGCAACGCACCTCTATGCCAGACACCGCAGGACCCTCCATCCCAGTCTGCCCGCTCGCCG
>DASQDJ010000064.1:0-16105 GCA_035634215.1 Solirubrobacterales bacterium
CGGATCATCAGCGGTGGCAACGAGGAGCGCCGCCTCGTCGAGCGCGCCCATCAGGACGTGGGCGAGCGGCCGGACCGGCTGCTGGGGAATCGCCCCCGCCTCGACCGCTGCCCGCAGCGTCGCTTCGATCAGCCCGAGGCCGTGCGCCGCGCCGATCTCGCGCCAACGGTCCCATCCCAGCACCGCCGGGCCGTCGAGCAGGGCGATTCGCTGCGCCTCGGGCTCCGTGCAGGCGTCGAGGAACATCTCGGCGCCCGCCCGCATCGCCGCCAACGGCGAATCGGCGTTCGCGGTCAGCGCGCCGGCGGCGATCCGCTCCGTCAGCTCCGCCTCGAGCTGCGAATAGACCGCCTCGAAGAGGTCGCGCTTGTCCGAGAAGTGGTGATAGAGCGCGCCGCGGGTGACGCCAGCGCTCCGGACGATCTCCTCGGTGCCGACGCTCGCATAGCCGCGCTCGGCGAAGAGGCGCCGGGCCGCCTCGATCAACGTCGCACGAGTCGCCTCCGAGCGCTCGGTCTGGGTCCGTTTGACATTCATACTGTATGTATGTAACTCTACCCTGCGCCTGCCACCCACAGCTTCATCAGCCAGGAGGACGTAATGCCAGAGCCAGACGAGCGTCGCGAGATCGAGCTCCCCGCCGGCCGGATTCGCTACCGCGAGGCCGGAGAGGGCAAGCCGATCGTCTTCGTGCACGGCTATCTGGTCGACGGGCGGCTCTGGGCCGGGGTCGTCGACCGCCTCTCGGATCGCTTCCGCTGCATCGCCCCCGACTGGCCGATCGGCTCACAGCAGATCGCGATGAGCCCCGATGCCGACCTGTCCCCTCCTGGCATCGCCTCGCTGATTCACGACTTCCTCGAGAAGCTGGACCTCCAGGACGTGACGATCGTCGGCAACGACTCGGGCGGCGCGATGTCGCAGGTGCTCGTCACCCGGTACCCGGAGCGGATCGGCCGCCTCGTACTCACCAATTGCGACACGCATGAGAACTTCCCGCCCGGCATCTTCAAGACGCTGGTCAAGATCGCCAAGCTGCCGGGCGCCATGGCGATGATCAACGCCCCCTTCCGGATCGGCGCGGTGGCCCGGGCCGCCTTCCGGCCCTTCGCCAAGACCGAGGTGCCGGCCGGGCTGATCGCCTCATGGATAGAGCCCGGTCAGCGCGATCCCGGGGTCAAGCGAGACCTCAAGAAGATCACGCTCGGCATGGACAACCGCTACACCCTCGAAGCGGCCGAGAAGCTGCGCGGCTCCGACCTGCCGCTGCTCTTCGCCTGGGCTCCCGAGGACCGCTTCTTCCCGCTTCGCTACGCGCAGCGGCTCGCGGCGGAAGCGGGCAACGCCCGCATCGTCGAGATCCCCGATTCGAGGACGTTCGTCCCGATCGACCAGCCCCAGCGGCTTGCCGACGAGATCGCGGCCTTCGTCGCTGCCGGCGCGGACGCGCCGGCAGCCGTCTGAGCAAAGGCCCCGCCGCCCACCGCGGCGGCTCGCTGGCGCCTGATGCCGCAAGCTGCGGCTTGATTTGCGGCGCGTGGCTTTTCTCGTCTGATCGGAGGGCCATGCTTTTGTGACGTTCCCCACAGAAGTGGGACCCCCAGACAAGGACGGAGAGCCATGCCCCAGGAGATCTTCGACCAGAAGCGGCCGCGCAGCACGATGGCACGCCGCCTCGACGAAGCCTTCGCCGGTTGCGACGAGTGGACGCTCGCCCCCCCGTCGCCACGGCGCAGCACCCTTGACATCGCGCCGTGGCTCTCGGGCCAGGCGCGAGTCGCCGACCGCGCTCCATACGACTCGATGCAGGAGCGCCGCGCCGCCTAGTCACTTGGGAGAGCCGCCCTAGGCGGCCTCGTTCGGATCCTCGGCGGCGGCCAGCTCGAGCGAGCAGTCCTTGGTCTGGCTGAAGTGCCTTTCCTGGATCGGCAGCGCCCAGCTGGCGAGCTCCTGGACCTCCGCCTCACCGGCCGACTCGGCCAGTTTGCCGAGCACCGCGACGTGGCCCAGCTCGCCCGCCTCCGCCATCGTGAGGAACTCGAAGCCGTCGAGCCCGTCGGCGTCGTCGCCGAGATAGGTCGACATCATCTCTTTGGCCTCGCTCTTGGTTTCGGCCGCCTTGTCGAGGATCGCGGTCTTCTTGCCGTTGCGGTTCTCCGCAACCTGCGTGGCACGGCGCTCGGTCTCAGCCGCCTCCTCGCGCATCTGCCGCAGCGCCGCGGCGATCCGCTCGTCGTCGACCAGGCCCTCCACCTTCTCGGTCACGTCCTGGGCGGCCTGCGCCAGCCCCAGCACCTCCGAGAGCTTCTCCTCGAGCACCGTCAGCTCAGCCATGTTGTCCCTTCGTCGCGGTTTGCGGTTGACGGAGGGATCGCTACCCGGAGGCGGGCGGGTTATGCGGCTATCGCGGCCGGTGCTCGTCGCGCTCGGCGTAGTGTCCGATGACTTCCGAGGCCGCGAGCGCGCCGCCACCAAGGATCAAGATGAACACCGCCACGAGGACTTCGTCCCTGGCGCCAATCAGGTCGAGTGCCAGGACGGCGGCGAGAAACAACGCGAGCATCGCGACGTTGATGAGGATGAGGACCCTGGTCCTGGTCATGGACTCAGACTACTCCCATCGCGGACAAAACGATGACAATGGTGGCACCGGCGAAGCCCATCAGTCCTCCTACGGCGGTCGCTTCGCGCAGCGATCTCTCGTCGCGCCCTTTCAGCGCGCGCGGCGCATGCATGAGAAAGCCAACTACGCCCATTGCGGCGGCGGCAAAGCCGAGCCCTTCGGCGAGCTGACTTACGGTCGAAGCGACGACAAGCACTCCCCGACCGTAGCCTCGTCGGGCGCGCGTGTGGCGCGCAGAATGTGTCGATTCCGTGCCGTCCCGCTAACGCGGGTGCGACTCAGGTCTCTTGGTACAGCGGCCCGTCGCCGCCCTCAGGCAGCGTCAGGCGGCCGCCCTTGGCGGTGATCGCGCCGCACTGGACGCAGTTGGAAGCGGTGACGTGGACGTCGACCTCGGCGGCGCCGTTCTCCAGCTGCTCCTCGGGGATCTCGTAGACCTGCGCCGGGCACATCGAGACCCAGCTCTGGGCGACCTCGCGCGGCACCCTGGTCTGGATGCGGACGTGGTTGGGCGCGTCGTCGCGGGTCGCGTTGCCGGAGAGGAAGACCGAGTCGAGCTTGCTGAAGGTGATCTCGTTGTCGGGCTGCTCGTACTTGTCGGCCGCCCTGCCGATCTCGACCGGCACCTCGGCGTTGTCCTCGACCTTCCAGTGGCCGCCCGGGAAGGCGCCTTTGGTCGCGACCATCGCCGAGCCCATCATCCCGCCGAAGATCAGGCCGCGGGTCAGCGGCTGCTTCATGTTGCGCGAGCGGTAGAGGTCCTTCTCGATCACCGAGCCGCGGATCTTCTCGTCGTAGCTCTCGAAGTTGACCGAGTCGGCGTCGGCCTTGAGCGACTCGACGATCGCTTCCGCCGCGTACATGCCGGCGTGCATCGCGTAGTGGATCCCCGCGAGTTCGGCGATGTTGACCATCCCGGCCGCGTCGCCGGCGACCACCATGCCGGGCACCGAGAAGCGCTTCGGCAGCGCCCAATAGCCACCCGAGGGGATCGTCTTGGCACCCCAGCCGACCCGCTTGCCGCCCTCGATGATCTTGCGGATGAACGGGTGCTTCTTGAATTTCTGCAGCTCGTCGTGGACCGAGAAGGTGGCATCGGTGTAGTCGAGCCCGACCACCAGCCCAAAGCAGACCTTGTCCTCGCCCATCGGGTAGATGAAGCTGCCGCCGGCCTCCTTGTAGCGGGGGCTCCAGCGCAGCGGCCAGCCGAGGGTGTGGATGACCCGGTCGAGCGGCTTCGGCACCTCCCAGATCTCCTTGACCCCGAGCTCCCACGCCTGTGGGTCTGAGCCATGCATGTCGAAGTAGTCGTAGGCGGCATAGGTGAGGTGACCGAGCGTGCCCTCGGCGAGCACCGTCGCCTTGGCCACGACGTCGGACCCGGGCTCGAAGTTGCCGAGCTCTTCGCCCTCTTTGCCGCGGCCGCGGTCACCGGAGCGGACGCCCTTGACGATCCGGTCCTCGACCAGGAGCTTGGTCGCGGCGGTCTCGGAGAGGATGTAGACGCCCGCCTCTTCGGCTTTGTCGGCCAGGAAGCGGCCCAGTTTGGAGACCGACAGCGTGTAGGTGCCCTCTTTGCGGAAGTTGGGCGGCGGCGGCTTCAGCGGGAAGGCTTTGCTGGAGGTCAGGAAGTAGGTCGCGTCCTTGGTGACCTCCTGGTAGACCGGCGGCCAGTCGGCCGGGTCCATGTCCGGGAAGAGGCGGGTCAACGCCGACGGGTCGACGTTGGCGCCGGAGAGCAGGTGGGCGCCGGGCACTTTGCCCTTCTCGATGACCGCGACCGGGACTTCGCCGAGCTTCTCGGTTAGCTCCGGCTCGTCCTCGAGCAGCTGCATCAGTTTGTTGGCGCAGGCGAGCCCAGCGGGCCCGCCGCCGACGATCGCGATCCCGACCTCGATCCGGTCGTCGACCGGATCGGTGGGCGGGCCGATCGCCTCGGCGGAGTCGAACGGCGGCGGAAACTCGCTGGGCTTGACTGCTGGCATCTGCGCTCCTTTGCAGCGGCTGAGCCTGGCTCAGCCGCCCCTCTTCGCTTTGATCGCCTCGGTCAGCTTGGGCAGGATCTTGTGGAGATCGCCCACCACGCCGAGATCGGAGAACTCGAAGATCGGCGCGTTCTGGTCCTTGTTGATCGCCAGGATGTTCTCCGAGTTCTGCATCCCGACCTTGTGCTGGATCGCGCCGGAGATGCCCGCGGCGAGGTAGAGCTTCGGAGCGACCGTCTTGCCGGTCTGGCCGATCTGGGCCGCGTAGGGGTACCAGCCGGCGTCGACGACGGCGCGGGTCGCCGCGACCGCGCCGCCCATCGAGTCGGCCAGCTGCTCGCATAGCTCGAAGCCCTCTTTGGCCCCGAGGCCGCGGCCGCCGCCGACCAGGATCTCGGCGTCCTCGATGTTGACGTCGGCACCCCGCTGCTCGCCGCGCTGGACCAGCTTGGCCTTGCTCGACCAAGCGGAGAGCTCGACCTCGACGTCGACGACCTCGGCGCTGCCGCCGCTCTCGTTGATGTCGAAGGCGTTGAGGCGGCCGATGATGATGCCCGGCTCGCTGACGTAGCCGACGTCGGCGACCTGGGAGTCCTGGAGGATCGGGCGCTCGACTACCAGCTTGCCGTCCTGGGCCTTCACCTGCGTGACCTCCATCGTGACGCCCGCGTTGAGGCGGGCCGTCAGGCCGGCGCCGATCTCGAAGCCGAGCAGGCCGCCGCCGAACAGGGCGTAGGAGAAGCCCTGCTCCTGGATGACCTTGGCCATCGCGTCGACGATCGGCTGCGCGAGGCCCTCGGGCACGTTCCTGGCCCGGTAGACCTTCGCGGCGCCGTAGTTGCCGAGCCCCGCGCAGGCGTCGTCGGCGACGTCGCCGACCACCCGCGCGGCGGCTTCGCCACCGACCTCAGCGGCCAGCTTCGCGGCCTCGGAGATCGCTCCGAGCGAGTTCTTGTTGAAGTTGCCCTCGTCGTCGTGGAGGGCGTAGGTCAGGATGCCTGCCATCTAGATCAGCTTCCTCTCGTCGAGCCAGGCGACGATCTTCTCGACCGTCTCGTTGGTGTCCTCGTCCTCGATGATCTCCCCGGCCTCCTTGGCGGGCGGCGGGTTGAGCGCCAGGACGCTGGTCTTGGAGCCCCCTTCGCCGACCATGCCGGCGTCGATGCCGACGTCGGCGGTGGCCTTGCCGTCGAGCGGCTTTTTCTTCGCGCCCATGATCGCTTTCAGGCTCGGGTAGCGCGGCTCGTTGATCGCGTCGCCGACGCTGATCACGGCCGGCAGCTCCACCTCAACCGTGTCGTAGCCGTACTCGGCCTGGCGCTCGCAGCGCAGTTTGCCGTCGGCTACGTCGATCTGGATCACCTGGGTCAGCGAGGGCATCCTCAGGTGGTCCGCGACGACCGCGCCGATCGTGTAGCACTCGCCGTCATCGGACTGCTGGCCGAGCAGCACCAGGTCGGGGCTCTCGGACTCCAGCACTTTCGCCAGCGCGTAACCAGTCGCGCAGACGTCGGAGCCCTCGAGCGAGCCGTCGGAGAGGTGCACCGAGCGGTCGGCGCCGAGCGCCACCGCCTTGTGCAGGGCGCGGACCGCCGATTCGGGGCCCATCGTCACCGCGACGACCTCCTCGACCGGGATCGCGCCGCCCTCCTTGATCTGCATGGCGGCCTCGATGGCGTGGGTATCGAAGGGGTTGAGGTTCTTCTCGCCGCTGCGGTCCAGTCGCATCGTCCCGGGGTCGATGCGCTTCTGGACGGCGGCGTCCGGTACCTCCTTGACCAGGACGCAGATCTTCAAGTTGAAAGCCTCCTTGGCTGGTTGCTCAAGCCGGTTTACGCTGGTTGACTGACCAGTCAATCAGTCTATCTATTACACGCGGACGTGTTCAGGTTCGCAGTGACCGACGTCACAGGAATCTCGTTTGCCGATCGAAGCTTTTTGCACCCTATAGGGGGCAAAAAGCTTCGAGGGCGCTCACGAATCCGAAGCGTGGCGCTCGGTGGCGCCCGACCGGATGAAATCGACGATCTCGGCGGTCGGCGAGCCGGGCGTGAAGACCGCGGCGATGCCGAGCTTCTTCAGCTCGGGGATGTCCTCGGCGGGGATCGTCCCTCCCACGGTGACCAGGACGTCGTCGACCCCCTGCTCGCGCAGCAGCTCGACCACCTTCGGCACCAGCGTCATGTGGGCGCCCGAGAGGATCGAGAGACCAACGGCGTCGGCGTCCTCCTGGATCACCGTCTCGGCGATCTGCTCGGGCGTCTGGTGCAGACCGGTGTAGATGACCTCCATGCCGGCGTCGCGCAGGGCGCGAGCGATGATCTTGGCGCCGCGGTCGTGCCCGTCAAGGCCGGGCTTGGCGACGACGACGCGGATCTTGCGGGCGGTTGCTGCCTCCATGCGGGGGCGGGACATTACCGGCCCCGAAACCAAGCCGAGATGCGCCGTTTGCAGGGGCCGGCCTAGAAGACCGGGGACTCGGTGTAGGTGCCGAAGACCTCCTGCATCGCCGCGATCATCTCGCCCTCGGTGGCACGGGCGCGGGCCGCCTCGACGATCGGCGGCATCAGGTTCGCCTCGCCGGCGGCCGCGCGCTTCAGCTCGGCCAGTGCCGCCTCGACCGCGGCCGTGTCGCGGCGGGCGCGGGTCGCCTGGAGGCGATCCGTCTGCTTGCGTTCCAGCGCCGGGTCGATGCGCAGGATCGGGGTCGGCGTTTCGCCCTCGGCGGCGAAGTCGTTGACGCCGACGACGATCCGCTTGCGCTCGTCGACCTCACGCTGGTAGCGGAAGGCCGCGTCCGCGATCTCGCGCTGCGGGAAGTTGCGGCGGATTGCCTCGACCATCCCGCCGAGCTCGTCGATCCGCGCGAAGTAGTCGTAGGCGGCGGCCTCCATCTCGTCGGTCAGCTTCTCGACGAACCAGGAGCCGCCGAGCGGGTCAGGGGTGTTGGGCGCCCCCGACTCGAAGGCGATGATCTGCTGGGTGCGCAGCGCCACCCGCACCGCCTCCTCGGTCGGCAGCGCCAGCGCCTCGTCGAAGGAGTTGGTGTGCAGCGACTGGGTGCCACCGAGGACCGCGGCGAGCGCCTCCAGCGAGGTGCGGACGACGTTGTTGAGCGGCTGCTGGGCGGTGAGCGAGACGCCGGCCGTCTGGGCGTGGAAGCGCAGCCGCATCGACTCCTCGCGCTTGGCGCCGTAGGTGTCGCGCATCTCGCGCGCCCAGATGCGGCGGGCCGCGCGGTACTTGGCGATCTCCTCGAAGAAGTCGATGTGGGCGTTGAAGAAGAAGGAGAGGCGCGGCGCGAAGTCGTCAATCTCGAGGCCGCGCTCGAGCGCCTGCTCGACGTAGGTGAAGCCGTCCTTGAGCGTGAAGGCGAGCTCCTGCTGGGCGGTCGAGCCGGCCTCGCGGATGTGGTAGCCGGAGATCGAGATCGGGTGCCAGCGCGGCATGTGCCGCGAACACCACTCGACCATGTCGGTGACGAGCCGCATTGCGGGTTCGATCGGGAAGCACCACTCCTTCTGGGCGATGTACTCCTTGAGGATGTCGGTCTGGATCGTGCCGCCGAGCTTCTCCGGCGGGACGCCCTGCTTCTCGCCGACCAGGACGTAGAAGGCGAGCAGGATCGCCGCCGGCGCGTTGATCGTCATCGAGGTCGTAACGCCGGCGAGGGGGATGCCGTCGAAGAGGTCTTCCATGTCGTCGAGGCTGTCTACCGCGACCCCCTCGCGACCGACCTCGCCGAGGCTGCGGACGTGGTCGGAGTCGTAGCCCATTAGCGTCGGCATGTCGAAGGCGGTCGAGAGCCCGGTCTGCCCGTGGTCGAGCAGGTAGTGGAAGCGCTCGTTGGTCTCCTCGACGGTGCCGAAGCCGGCGAACTGGCGCATCGTCCAGAGCCGCCCTCGGTACATCGACTCGTAGGGGCCGCGGGTGAAGGGGAACTCACCGGGACGCCCGACCGTCGCGTCGGGATTGCCCGGCGCGTTCTCCGGGCCGTAGAGCGGCGCGATCGGGTGGCCGGACATCGTCGAGCGCCCGACCGGGCGCTCGATGGCCTCGGTCTCGACGGCCTCAACTTCTGCCTGCGGCTTCTCCTCCGGCTTGGCGCCTGGCTGGCTGGCCATGCCGAACAGTCTAGGCAGGGCGTGGGGACGGCTCGCGCCGCCCCCACACGAGCAGCTATCCGACCCAGATGCCCTTCTGTTCTTCGGTTGTGGTCCGGCCTTTCAGTGTCACGGAGCCGGCGTAAGTCCCGTTGCTCGCTTCCCCACCGACTTCGCAACCGTCCCGTTTGTATTTCAGCCCGGTGGCTGTCCAGGTCAGCAGGATGTCTCGGCTGGCTCCGGCCCCTTCGTTTTTGAGGTCGACGTTCCCGCTCGCGGTCTGCGCGCCGACTGTGACCGTGCAGCCCCCCGCGAACGAATCGTATGTTGTTTCGATCGATTTTTCCGCCGGGCACTCGATCACGAAGCTGGCGGTGCCGCCGCTGATCGCTGCTTTCAGAACGTAAGCACAGCCGTTCATGTCGACTGTGACGTCGCGTTCCAGGCCTTTGCAGCCGCCGTAGGTCGGGGCGAGTGTGATTTCTTCGGTCGCCGCCGCCGACATTGTTCCGCTGACCGAGGTGGTCGCGCATTTGACGCTGCCCATCAGGATGCCGAACGTGTAGGTGTTTTCGGCGCTCTGCGACCCGGTCAACGTCGTGTGAGCGACTTCCGAGCGGAACCTGGCGGGACCTTCTCCACCTGTCGCTGTCACGTTGACCGGTTCGCCGGTGAACGGGCTGAACGCATTCACCCGGACAGATCCGACGAGTTCTCCCACCGTCGAGTTTGTCCCGAGTATCCCGCAGATCGAATGCGCTTCGATCGCAATGCCTTTGATTGTCACTTCAACTGTCAGCGCGTGTTTGCCGAATTCGGTCGTTGTCGTGTAATCCAGGCCGTTGACGACCTGCGCTCCGATCTTCAGCGGGCATTGACCCGACGGCGTGTTGATTTCCATTTTTTTCCCGACAGGACACGCCAGCTGCCCTGTGCCGTGGAATTCTTCCAATGCTGGCCCCATCTTGACGATGAAGTGGCAACCATTGGTTTTGACTTCCGCTGGTTCGGTTTCGGTTTCGTTTTTTGTCCGAAAGCATTTTGCGTAGGTCGGGAAGACTGTCACTTCCTGCACTGTTGTCGCGGCAACTGTGGCTAGATAGGACGTTTCTTCGCAATGAAAGGAGGTGAGGCCCCCGATTTTGAATCGCGTCTTGTCGCTCCCGGACTCGACGCCTTTCAATTCGGTGTGGTGTTGATCGAAGACAAAGTGGCCACTGACGAATGCCGAGGCCGGGGTGACGCCAACCGTGCCGAGCGCGACCGCGGCGAGCAGCACCAATCCGAAGCGGCACATCCTGCGTTTCATATCTCTTTCCCTTCCTGTCGGGATCCCAAAGGAGGGGAATGATAAGAATTTATTGAGTAAGGCGTCAGCCGCCGTCAGCGGCGAACCGGGAAGCGGCGCGGTGGCGGGACGCGACGCCGGGCGGCGACGTGGCGGGCGCCGAAGCCGGCGACGGTGGCGAGGGTGGTCACCGCCAAGGCAACCAGGCGGCGGCCAAGCCGCTCGAAGCGCATCGCCTGCCAGCCTTCTTCGCGGGCGATCCTGGCCAGCTCGGGGTCCGGGTTGACGACGACGGGATTGCCGACCGCCCGCAGCATCGGCAGGTCGGAGAGCGAGTCGGAATAGGCGTAGGAGGCCGCCAGGTCGATGCCGTGCTCGGCGGCGAATTCCTCCATCGCCGTTACCTTGCCCCGCCCGTAGACGAAGGGCCCGTCGAAGCGGCCGGTGAAGACGCCGTCGCTCGCCTCGTAGCTCGTTCCGATGCCGCCGTCCATACCGAGCACTTGGGAGAGCGAGGAGACGACGCCGTTGCCGGCGGCGCTGACGATGAAGGTGGCGCGGCCCGCGTCCTGGTGCGCGTACACCTCCTCCAGCATCTGGGGGTAGATGCGGGGCAGGATCGCCGCCATCACCTCCGGGTTCAGACGTTCGAGGCTGCGCACCGGCACGCCGGTTATGAGGTCACGGGCGACGCGCAGCACCTCCTCCGTGCGCGCGTCGGTGGTGCCCCGCAGCCGGTAGCGCAGATGCTCGATCGCCCAGCTGGCGAGCTGGCGACGCCCGATCAGGCCGTGCCGGGTGGCGACCCGGGCGAACTGCATCCCCGACGAACCCGCCATCAGGGTCTTGTCCAGGTCGAAGAACGCAGCCGCCCGCTGCACGTCGTACTCCGAGTTAGGAGCCGGTGACCTCAAGCACGATCGCGTCGCCCTGGCCGCCGCCCGAGCAGATCGCCGCGCACCCGATACCCCCGCCGCGGCGGCGCAGCTCGTGGACGAGCGCGCCGACGCTCCGCGAGCCCGAGGCCCCGATCGGATGGCCGAGCGCGATCGCGCCGCCGTTGACGTTGACCTTCTCCTCCTCGACGCCGAGCATCCGCACCGAGTTGAGGGCAACCGAGGCGAACGCCTCGTTGATCTCCCAGAGGTCGACGTCCTGCGGCGTCTTGCCGATTTTCTCCAGCGCCTGCTTGGCGGCGTTCGCGGGCGTTTTGGCCAGGTACGGGAAGTCGTCGGCAACCGTTCCGTAGGCGAGGACGCGCGCCAAGGGCGTGCGGCCTTCGCGCTGCGCCCACTCTTCGGAGGCGACCACGACCGCGCCAGCGCCGTCGTTGACCCCGGGCGCGTTGCCAGCCGTGTGGGTCGCGTCATCGCCGCCTATTGCCCGCAGCTTCGAGAGCACCTCGAGGGTCGTGTCGGCGCGGATCGCCTCGTCGGTCTCGACCGTATTCTCGCCCTTGCGCGACTTCACCGTGATGCCGCAGATCTCCTCGGCGAGACGGCCGGCGTCGGTTGCCTCGGCGGCGAGCCGGTGGGAGCGCTCGGCGAATTTGTCCATGTCGGCGCGGGTGATCTCCAGCTCGTTGGAGACCTCGCTCGCCTCGTTGATCATCTGCTTCTCGGTGAACGGGTTGGTGAGCCCGTCATGGGTCATCGCGTCGATCGCGCTGACGTCGCCCATGCGGAAGCCGAAGCGGGCGCCCGGCAGCAGGTAGGGGGCGTTGCTCATCGACTCCATGCCGCCGGTGACGGCTACCTCGGCGTCGCCGGCGCGAATCGCCATGTCGGCGAGGCCGAGCGAGCGCATGCCGGAGGCGCAAACCTTGTTGATCGTCTCGGAGGGGACCTCCTTGGGGACTCCGGCCTTGATCTGGGCCTGGCGAGACGGGATCTGCCCCTGGCCGGCCTGCAGGACCTGGCCGAAGACGACCTGGTCGACCTGCTCGGGATCGACGTTGGAGCGTTCGAGCGCTCCTTGGATCACGTGGCCGCCGAGGTCGGTGGCATCGAGCGAGGAGAGGGTTCCGCCCATCTTCCCGAAGGGCGTGCGTGCGGTTCCGAGGACAACGGTGCTGGGCATCTGGCGGCCTTTCTGTCTTGGTTTATGCCGGGTCTCGGCTCGGGACGGGCCGCAAGGCCCTGCCTAAGAAGATAGCGCCACGCTCGCGAGAAGTGCGTGAGAGAACGCATAGACTCGGCCGCCGTGCGCGTCGCTGTCAAAGAGGGACGGACCGGCGAGATCGACGCCGACCTGCTCGTCGTCGGCCTCTTCGACGGCGAGCAGTTGCCCGAGCCGCTGAGCGACGCCGCCGGCGCGACGGACGCGAAGGGCGGTTACAAGAAGCTCTCGATCGTCCACCCGGAGCGGCCGCGACGGGCGCTGGTCGTCGGTCTCGGCAAGCGCGAGGAGATGGAGCCCGAGCGCGCGCGGGTCGCCGCGGCCCTTGCCGTCAAGGAGGCCGCGCGGCTGGAGGTGGCAGGCGTCGCCTGGACCGTTCCGGAGACGGGGGACGCCGAGGCGGTAGCGGCGGCGCTGGTCGAGGGCACCGTGCTCGGCGACTACCGCTTCGACCGCTTCCTCAGCGAGGATCCGGACGACCCCTCTCCTCCGCGGATCGCCACGCTCACGGTCGTCGGACCCGAGAGCCTCGCCGACGCGGTCGAGGCCGCCCGGATCCGCGCTGAGGCCCAGAACCGGGCGCGAGATCTGCAGAGCCTGCCGTCCAACGTCGCAACCCCGTCCTACCTCGCGCGGCGCGCCGAGGAGATCGCGGCGGGAAGCGCGGCGGTGACCGTCGAGGTGCTCGGGCGCGACGAAATCGCAGCCAAGGACATGGGCGGTCTCGTCGCGGTCAGCCAGGGCAGCGAAGAGGAGCCGAAGCTGATCGTGCTGCGCTACGCGGGCGGAGGCTCCAGCCCCACCCTGGGCTTTGTCGGCAAGGGCGTCACCTTCGATACCGGCGGTATCTCACTGAAGCCCTCGGCGGGGATGCACGAGATGAAGATGGACATGTCGGGTGCCGCTGCCGTGCTCGAGGCCGTCGCGGCGATCGCCGAGCTGGCCCTTCCTCTCGACCTGATCGCGATCGTCCCGGCGACCGACAACATGCCTTCGGGCAGCGCGATCAAGCCGGGTGACGTGATCACCCAATACAACGGCAAGACGGTCGAGGTCAACAACACCGACGCCGAGGGGCGGCTGATCCTCGCTGACGCCCTTGCCTACGCCGTCGAGCTGGGGGCCGAGCGGATCGTCGACCTGGCGACGCTGACCGGGGCGGTCGTCGTCGCGCTCGGCTCGACCTACGCCGGCCTGATGTCGAACGACGAGGCGCTCGCCGCTCAGGTCGAGGAGGCGGGGCGCACGAGCGGCGAGCTGGTCTGGCGCTTGCCGCTGCACCCCGAGTACAAGGAGCTATTCAAGGGGACGGTCGCCGACCTCGCCAACACCGCGTCGAAGCGCAAGGCAGGGACGATCTACGCCGGCTCCTTCCTCGAGGAGTTCGTCGGCGACACCCCCTGGGCGCACATCGACATCGCCGGCACCGCCTGGGACGTGGGGCGCGCGTACACCGGCAACGACGCCAGCGGCTTCGGGGTCCGGCTGCTGGTCGAGCTGGCTCGGAGCTGCTCGCCGACCCGATAGGCCGGCGAGCAGACTCGCTGGACTTCGGCGGCGACGCCTAGCCGGCCGCCGCCCAAACCGGGCTGCCGTCCCAGCCGCTCAGCCAAACCCCACTGCCGGGAGCGCCGAGCTGAGTGCCGTTGGACAGCGCCACGGCGTAGGTGTTGTTCGCCGGATTCGAAACGATCAGATCGTCCTTGCCGTCGCCGTTGACGTCCGCGACGTCGGCCCACTCAGGGTCCCCGCCCCAACCGGTCAGCCAGACGCCGGTTCCAGACCCGCTGAGTGAGGAGCCATTGGAGATCGCCACGGCGTAGCGCGCGTTGGTCGGGTCGGCCATGATCAGGTCGTCCCTCCCGTCGCCGTTGAAGTCCCCGACGCCGGCCCACTCCGGGCTGCCGTCCCACCCTGAGAGCCACATGCCAGTGCCCGCGGCGCCAAGCTGCGCGCCACTTGAGAGGGCGACGGCATAGGTGTTGTTCGTCGCATTGGAGACGATCAGGTCGTCCTTGCCGTCGCCGTTGAAGTCGCCGACATCCGCCCAGGTCGGATTTCCGCCCCAGCCGGTCAGCCATGGGCCGCTGCCGGAGGCGCCCAGGGAGGTGCCGCTCGAGGTTGCCACCGCAAACTGTCCGTTGACCGAGTCGGCGACGATGAGGTCGGATTTCCTGTCCCCGTTGAAGTCGCCGACATCCGCCCAGGTCGGATTTCCACCCCAGCCGGTCAGCCATGGGCCGCTGCCCGTAGCCCCCAGCGACGAGCCGTTGGAGAGGGCGACCGCGAAGCGGGCGTTGACCGGATCGGCGCTGATCAGGTCAGACCTGTTGTCCCCGTTGAAGTCACCGACGTCGGCCCACACCGGTTCGCCGCCCCAGCCAGTGAGCCAGGAGCCGGTGCCGGTGCTGCCGAGGGACCATCCGTCCGAGGTGGCTACCGCGAACCGCGCGTTGACGGGGTCGGCGACGATGAGGTCGTCCATCGTGTCGCCGTTGAAGCTTGGGCGCCATGGCGGCGGAGGCGGATAGCCCGTGCAGTCGGGGTGACTTCCGTTGTTCCCATGAGCAGCCGCGCACCAGGTGTACCACGCCGGCCGCGGCGCCTGGTTTTCCTCCATCAGCGCCGTGTCCCAGGCGGAGTTGTGGTCACGCATGTGGTAGTAGGCGATGCGGGTGACGCGGTCGTGGCTGGCGAGGCCGCTTGCCCCGTTGGTCATCCAGGCGACCTTCTGGGCCTGCGCCTGGGGGGTAGTGAAGTGGGCTCCCGCCTCGGTGACCCAGATCTCTTTGCCGGCCGGGAGCATGCCGGCGTATTCGTTGACCTTCTGCAGGCTCATCGCCTGGATCGCGCCGTAGGTGTGGAGGGCAGCCACGTTGGCGAAGGCGCCGCCGGCGCCGTAGCGTTTGGCCCACTCGGCCTTGTATTCCTCGACGTAGGATTTCCAGTTTTCGGTGTTGTCACTGAAGTCGGGTGAGGTGTCGAGGGCGCTCGAATCCCACGTGTTCACCGCGCCGGCAAAGCGCGACTGGTATTCGGCCAGGGTCGCGGCGGGGATCTTGCGACAGCAGTTGCCTTCGAAGGTGGGCCACAGGTTCGGCTCGTTGACGCCGCCCCAGACGTCGACCTTGAGCGCGAACTCCTGGATGACCTTGGTTACCTCCTGCTCATACTTGGCGACGCTGGGCAGGAAAAGGTCGGCCCCGCTCGCAGGATAGTCGCGGTGGGTGTTCGAGCGCAACGTGACGACGATTGTGTCGACCCCGTGGGTGCGGGCGCGGTCGATCATCGCGTGGGTGCGGGCGATCCACTTCTGGCGCTGTTCGTAGCGCCAGTAGTTCGGGTGGCCTGGGAGGACGCCGGCCGGTGGCCCTTCCTTGGAGTTCCAGGGCAGCATCAGGCGGAAGACCTCCGGCTTGAGGCGGCCGAACCCTTCCCCCATGGAGGGTAGGTCGGCGGGGTTTTCGAAGGTCGCCCCGTCGTCGTCGGCGATGCCAAAACCCGCGCCACTGACGTCCGCGGAGGCTGGTGGGACCAAACCGACCGTTAGCGCCGCAACGGCGGCAAGCATCACTACGAGACGACGAGAAGTCACCCGAAACCCCCTGCTTTGATTGCCGGCTCCCTGCGAACCGAACTGTTTACAGGGCGAACGCTATTCTGGTGAACCGCTCCACGTCAAGTTAAGGGAGTGTTGCGTTCGACATGACCACTGACGGTGCGGTCTGACAGTACCGGTCTCGCGGCACTTCACCGGCGCCATAGTGGCGCCGGTGGGCTTCTAGAGGCGTTCTAACTCTCAGGGGTGACAGATATGGGAAAACTAAGCCCCCATGTCCCACAGATTCCAGCTGGAGCCGGTCCATGCGAATTGCCAGAGGCTCCAGTTGGTGCCTTTGAAATAGGCAAACGGCTGGCCGTTGTGGACCACCGTCTCCGGATCGCCCGCAGCGCTGCCGCCCATGTCCCACAGCCCCCAGTTGCTGCC
>DASQDJ010000065.1:0-7051 GCA_035634215.1 Solirubrobacterales bacterium
GAAGCGCTCGCCCCGGTGTGCTACACGCTGCTGACCGAGCGCCGTCGCCACCCCCCGCGGGGCCGCGACGGCGGTGCCGACGGCGCGAGCGGCCGCAACCTGCTCAACGGCGAGCCCCTGCCGAGCAAGGCGGAAGGGGAGCTGGCGCCCGGCGACAGGCTCCGAATCGAGACCCCAGGGGGCGGCGGATACGGGGAAAAAGGCCGATGAGATCGGCAAACGCGCCGAAATTGTCCACAAAATTTTGCGTTTTCGGCCACCTCGTCTAGAATGCCCGCCCTGGCGGGGCCTCCCGCCTGGACTGGGTCCGAGGCGCCACACCTCCCAGTCGCAGGACACCACCTTTTTCAGGTTGAGATTCATATGCCGATCGCTTTAAAGGAATGGGCAGTAACGGTGCGCGCTCTCGCGGAGGGCGAGCAGCTGCTTACCCTGCGCAAGGGCGGCATCCGCGAGGAGAACAAGCACTTCGAGCTCGAGCACGAGCGCTTTTTCCTCTATCCGACCTTTGACCATCAGCGGAACAACCTGGTCCGCGAGTCCCACCACCCGGAGCTGCGCCGCGCCCTCGAGGAGGGTGTCTGGCCCGACGAGGAGCCACCGCCGCGGGCGCTGCTCCAGGACGGCGGCATCCCGCAGCCCGATCGGGTGCGGCTGCGCTGCTGGGCCGAGGTGACCGACCACATCACGGTGGTCAACCCGCGCGTCGTCGACGAGCTCTCGCCTTTCTACGTCTGGACGCCCGACTACGCCGAAAAGCGCCTCAACTGGAAGCGACGCCACCCGCTCCACATCTTGCTGCTGCGGGTCCACCGCATCCCGCGGCCGGTCACCGTCCGCGTTCGCGAGGAGTACCACGGCTGCCGCTCCTGGGTCGAGATCGACCGCGAACTCCCCTTCGAGGGCACGCCGGTGATGGCCGACGAGGAGTTCGACCGAGCTCGCTCGGAGATCAAGAGCCTCTGCGTCGACGCCGAGCCCGCGCTCGTCTAGGCAACCCCGGCCGGTATTAGGCTCGGCCCATGCCCTGGGTTGAGACGCACTCCCTCTCGTTCACCGCCCGCCACGACAGCGGCGACACCGCCTTCGCCGAGCGCACGCTGGACCGCATGGAGGACCTGCGGCTGCGCCTCGAGGACCGCTTCGAGAACGTGCCGGGCGGGGTCACGGTGGTCGTCCACACGAACCCGGCGATGCTCTCGATGGCGCACCCGTTCCTTCCCGCGGCCCGCTGGTCGGCGGCACCGGCCGGCCGCCGATACCTGGCCGGCTGGGCGATGGCCAGCGAGCTGCACGTGCTCAACGACCCGCACATGGAGCGGCGGGCGGCCGGCGACGACTCGCGCGAGGCGCTGCGCGGCACCGCCGAGCGGCTCTACGCGCAGCTGGTGGTCGCGGCGAACAACCCGGCGCTGCCCCCCTCCTGGACGCCGCGCCGCTTCGCCCGCTACCTCGGCTGGGCGTGGCTGGTCGAGGGGGCGGCGCAGTACTTCGCCCGCCAGGTCGGCCTCTACCGGGCGGCGGTGATCCGTCGCCTGCGTGAGAGCGCCCGGCCCTCCTTCCCCCCGTCGCGGCGCGACGCGGTCATCCTCGGCGGCACCCTCTTCGACCTGCTCGAGGAGGAACGCGGGCCCGAGGCCTGCGTCGAGCTCGCCCTGCGGCTGCACCCGGCCGGCGCGGCCCCGACCCTGGAAGCCGCCTTCGACGCGCCCGCCGCCGAGGTCGAGTCGGCCTGGCGCGACTACCTGCGCGAAACAGCCCGGCCGAGCACCGTCACCTAGGCGCGTGTTGCCGGCCAGCCTTCGCCGCGCTGGGTGCGCTCGAGCCCGAACCAGAGCGAGTTCATGGCGGTCGCGACGACCCGCTCGCGGGCGACCGAGGGGTGGTCGGCCCACCACACCGCCAGTCCCTGCAGCACGCCTCGGAGGACGACCCAGGTCATTTCCAGCGCCTCGCCCTCCGTCGCTCCCGCGACCTTCTCCGAGCCCGGCTCGGCGACGAAGAGGCGCATAACCTCCGCCCTGCTCCGCTCCGCGACCTCTTCGTGCACCGGGGCGATCTCCGGGTCGCCGGCGCCGTCGCGGAAGAGAACACGCCCCGCGAAAGGGTGCGCTTCGACGTAGGCGAACCAGCCGTCGACCGCCTTCGCGAGCCGCTCGGTCAGCGGCCCCTCGCCCGGGAAGTGCTCGCCCCAGATCCGTCGCAGATCGGCGAAGTGCCGCTCCAGCAGGTGGCGATACAGGCCGACCTTGGAGCTGAAGTGTTCGTAGAGGACCGGCGGGGTGACGCCGGCCCGGCGGGCGATCTCGTCGACCGAGGCGCCCCGGTAACCGCGCTCGGCGAACAGCTCGGCCGCCGCCGTCGCGATCAGCTCGCGACGCTCGTCCTTTGACAACTTAGTTCGCACTAGGTAACTTTCGCTTCTCCTTAGTCACCACTAGGTTAGCGAGGGAAAACGTCGTGATCGTCTCCGTCCACATCGCGGACCTCCCATTGCGAGACGCGGGTCATGTCCTGTTCCGCCGCCCTGGCCAGCGCAAGGCGCCGGGGCTCGTCACGGCCGACCCGGTCATCACCGCCCCGCTCGGCGGCGCTCTCCTGTCGCCGCCGAATCCACGGCGGGTTGGGATGATCGCGGCCTGGGACGGCGACGCCGCTCTCGACCGGTTTCTCGCTGCCCACTCGGTTGGCCGAAAGCTCGCCGGCGGTTGGCACGCCCGCCTGGAGCCCGTTCGCGTCTTCGGCTCTTGGGCGGCGATGCCGGGGCTTCCGACGCGGGAGCGACCGGTCTCCGACGAGGAGCCGGTCGCCGTCCTCACCCTCGGCCGCCTGCGGCTCAACCGGGCGCGGGACTTCCTGCGGAGCGCCGCGCCGGCCGAACGGGCGGCGGTCGCGAGCGGGGCGATGCTCGCCGGCACCGCGCTGGCCCGACCGCCGCGCCTCGTCTCCACGTTCTCGCTGTGGCGTGCCGCCGGTGAGATGCGCGCCTACGCCTTCGGGCGCGACGGAGCGCATCAGGCGGCGGTCAGGGCGGATCGCGACCACCCGTTCCACCACGAATCCGCGTTCATCCGCTTCCGGCCCTACGCCTCGGCCGGGGCGTGGGACGGGCGCGACCCGCTGGCGGGCCGTAGCTAGTCGCCCGGAATCTCCTCGCCCTGGGCGCCCTCGAGGACTTCGCGGGCCCGCTCGGCGAGCTCCTCGGCGACGAGGATTTTGCGGGGGCCGGCGGCGAGGAGGTCAGGGACGTCCCAAGCGTCGCGCTGCGCCATGCTCGGGATCCCGTGCTCTCGCAGCAGGCCCTGGATCAGCTCGGCCTCGGCCTGCTGCGAGGCCCAGGCGACCTTGACCAACTTGCCGCTACCCGACGACAAGGTCGGCCTCGGAGATCTGGCCGTCGCGGATCCAGAAGCCCTTCACCACGGGCGAGCTCGGATCGGCGAGCGAGGCGATCAGGTAGACCGCGTCGGGCCAGCCCGCCAGGTTGACGTCGGTCTGGGAGGGATAGGCGGGGCTCTTGGTGTGCGAGTGGTAGATCCCGACCAGGTCCTCCCCGGCCTCCTCGATCGCCCGCATCAGCCGGAACTGCTCCTTGGCGTCGATCGAGTAGCGCAGCGGGCTCGCCTCCGCGTTCGCGGCCCGGTAGACGGTCCGCGCCTCGCCGTCGGCGCCGCCGACCATCCCGCAGCACTCGTTCGGCAGGTCCTCCCGCGCGTGGGCGACGATCTCCTCGAGCAGCGACTGTGGGATCTTCATGGCCAGGTCGTCGAGCTCGGCGGGCGACTACCACCACACCGTCGATTCCAGGTTCTCTATCTCGTCGACCGGCTTGGTGTAGACGCCGGAGGAGAGGTACTTCCAGCCGTCGTCGGGGATCAGGAAGACGACGTTGCCCGCCTCGAGGCTCTCGCCGATCCGCACCGCGATGCGGGCGATGGCCCCGGCCGAGACGCCGGCGAAGATCCTCTCCTGGTCGAGCAGCTTGCGGGTCCAGACGATCGCGTCGCGGTTGGAGACCATGATCTTGCGGTCGAACATCGAGATGTCGATGATCGGCGGGATGAAGCCGTCGTCGAGCGAGCGGAGGCCGTGGACCTCCTCGCCCTGCATCGGCTCGGCGGCGACGATCAGCGTCTCGGGGTTGGCCTCCTTGAGGCGGCGGCCGTTGCCCATCAGGGTCCCGCCCGTGCCGAGCCCGCCGACGAAGGCGGCAACCTCGTCGAGCTCTTCGAGGATCTCTACCGCGGTGCCGTTGTAGTGGGCGAGCGGGTTCGCCTCGTTGCCGTACTGGTAGGGCATGTAGTAGCGCGAGTCCTTCGACATCTCCAGCGCCACCTCGACCGCCCCGTTGGAGCCCTTCGCCCCTTCCGAATAGACGATCTCCGCCCCGTACATCTCGAGCAGCTGGGTGCGCTCGGAGGTGACGTTGTCGGGCATCACGACCCTGAGCGGATAGCCCTTGCGGCCGCAGATCATCGCCAGCGAGATGCCGGTGTTGCCAGAGGTCGGCTCCAAGATGGTCTGGCCGGGCTCGATCGCGCCCTCCGCCTCGGCGCGCTCGATCATCGACTTCGCGACCCGGTCCTTCACCGAGCCGGTCGGGTTGCGCCCCTCCAGCTTCGCGAAGATCCGCACCTCCGGCTTCGGCGCGAGCGTCGCCAGCTCGACCAGCGGCGTGTTGCCGATCGAGTCGACGATGTCCTCGTAGCGCCCCCCGCAGGGCCTTTTAGCCAGTTCGTCGCGCAGCATCGCGTTCTCGGTCTCCCGTTACTTCAAAAAGTATAGCGAGGGGTGAGAAGCGCGCCGCCCGGGCAGAAAGAGGCTGCTTGCGTGGATTTTCCGCTGCCGGGTAGCTTCGCCGTGCCGGCTAACCACGGAGACGAGGAGAAGCAGATGAGGAGCTCCCGACCCAACGCCTTGCTCGTTCTGGCAGCCGCGATCGTTCTCGCGCTCTTCGCCACGAGCTGCGGCGACGACGACGACGACGGAGACGGCGCAGGCGGAGGGGGTGGCCGTACGCTCACGGTCGGCTCCGACGTCCCCTATCCGCCATTCGAGCAGGGGAAAGCGCCGAACTACACCGGCTTCGACGTCGAACTGGTGGAAGCGATGGCCGAGCGGATAGGGCGCACGGCCGAGTTCCAGGACACCTCGTTCGACACGATCTTCCGCGACCTGGCGCAGGGCAAGTTCGAAATGGTCGCCTCGGCTACGACGATCACGCCCGAACGCGAGGAGAACGTCGACTTCACCGATCCCTACTACCTCTCCGAGCAGGCGCTCCTCGTCAAAGAGGGCAGCGACCTCGAATCGGTCGAGGACCTCGAGGGAATGACCGTCGGCGTCCAGCAGGGCACGACCGGGCAGGAATTCTCCGAGGATGAGACGGGTGCCGCCGACGTGCGGGCGTACCCCGAGGGCCCGGACGCGGTGAACGCGCTCAACGCCGGCACGGTCGACGCCGTCGTGATCGACCTGCCGGTGGCCGAGGACGCCGTCTCGAAACAGGGAGGCGTCGAGATCTCGACCTCCATCCCCACCGACGAACAGTACGGCTTCGTCGTCGCCCAGGGCGAGGAAGAGCTGCTGAACGAGCTCAACGAAGCGCTGAAAGAGATCAAGGACGACGGCACCTACGCGGAGATCTACGAAAGATGGTTCAAACGCGCGCCGCCCAAAGAGGTCCTCGAGGCGACGCACGAAGCTGCTTGAGCGCCGAAAGCGCTGAGCGGGTAGTGGAGGGGGCGCCACCGGCGCCCCTTTTGCCCTGAACGAGGTGCTCGAGCAATATTGGGACTTCGGCCTGATGGGCGAGCACTTCGACGAAGTGCTCGAGGGGTTCTGGATCACGATCCAGCTCTCGATCGTCGCGGGGGCGCTGGCGCTTCTGTGGGGGCTTCTCCTCGCCGTCATGCGCCAGCTTCCCGGGCGGCCGCTGCTGCCCGTTCGCCTGCTCTCGATCGCCTACATCGACGTCTTCCGCGGCGTCCCGCTCCTGATCGTCATCCTGCTGATCTCCGGCAGCCTGCCCTTCCTGCCGCTCCCCGAGACGCTGCAGATCCCGCGCTGGCTCGGCAAACCCGACCCCTTCTGGTACGGCGTCATGGCGCTGACGATCACCTACGGCGCCTACATGGCCGAGGTCTACCGGGCCGGCATCGAAGCGGTCCCGCAAGGCCAGACGGAGGCGGCGCGCTCGCTAGGCATGAGCCACGGCCAGGCGATGCGCAACGTGGTCCTGCCGCAGGCGGTGCGCAAGGTCTTCGCGCCGCTGCTCAACGACTTCATCGCCCTGATGAAGGACACGACGCTGGTCAGCGTGATCGCCCTCAACGAGGTCGCGCTGGTGGGCCGCGACATCCAGTCGAGCGAGTTCAACAGCTCGGCGCTGACCCTCGGCGCCCTGATGTTCCTCGCCGTCACCCTGCCGCTGGCGCGCCTCGTCGACCGCCTGATTAGGCGCGAACAGGGCCGCTTCAGCCGCACGGCCCCCCGCGGAGGCGCCTGATGGCCGGCGAGCCGATCCTGCGGATCGAGAACATCCACAAGCGCTTCGGCGACCTCGAGGTGCTGCGGGGAGTCGACCTCGCGGTGGCCAAAGGCGAGGTCGTCTGCGTGCTGGGGCCGAGTGGCTCCGGAAAGAGCACGCTGCTGCGCTGCATCAACCTGCTGGAGCCGCCCCAGAAGGGCAACATCTACCTCGAAGGGCGCGACGTGTGCAAGGGCGCCGACGCGCCGTCGGGCGAGGCCGGCTGGCACGTCGACTTCCTGCGCCAGCGGGTCGGCATCGTCTTCCAGCAGTTCAACCTCTTCCCGCACCGCTCCGCGCTCGGCAACGTCACCCTCGCCCAGGAAACGGCGCTGGGGCGGTCGAAAGCCGAGGCCACGGAGAAGGCGCGATCGCTGCTCGAGCGGGTCGGCCTCGGCGACACGGTCGACGAGTTCCCGGAGCGGCTCTCCGGAGGCCAGCAGCAGCGGGTCGCGATCGCGCGGGCGCTGGCGATGGACCCCCGCGTGATGCTGTTCGACGAGGTGACGAGTGCGCTCGACC
>DASQDJ010000066.1:0-3226 GCA_035634215.1 Solirubrobacterales bacterium
CTGGAGCGCTTCTGCGAAGGGGTCAACGCGGCGGCCGCTGCCGCCAAGGCGCCGCCCTTCGAGATGCGCCTGCTCGGCCTCCGGTTCGAGCCCTGGCGGCCGGCCGACATCCTCGGCCTCGGCAAGCTGCTCGCCTTCGGCCTCTCGACCAACTGGGAGAAGGAGCTGCTGCGCTCCGACATGACTCGCGCGCTCGGCCCCGAGCTGGCGGCGCGGCTCGATCCCGCCTATCCGGCCGACAACCCGGTCGTCACCCAGGAACCGTGGTCGGGCGACGGGCTGGCGCTGGCCGAGCAGATCGACGCGGTGCGTGGCGCGATCGGCTTCGCGAGCGAGGCGAGTGGCTCCAACAACTGGGCCGTGACCGGGGCATTGAGCGCTACCGGCGGCCCGCTCGTCGCCGGCGACCCGCACCTGCCGCCGAGCATGCCGGGCATCTGGTACCAGGTCGGCCTAACCCTCGGCGACCGCTTCGTGCGCGGCGCCTCGCTGCCCGGGATGCCGGGCGTCTACATGGGCCAGAACAACGACGTCGCCTGGACTTTCACCAACGTGATGGCCGACGTCCAGGACCTCTTCGTCGAGCGGATCGAGGGCGACCGCTACCTGTTCGAGGACGAGTGGCGGCCGCTGGAGATCGTTCGCGAGGAGATCGCGGTCAAGGGGCGCGACGAGCCGGAGGTGATGGAGGTTCGCATCACCCACCACGGCCCGATCGTCAACGAGGCGCTCGGGGCCGACGAGGGGGAGCCGCTCGCCCTGCGCTGGATCGCGCTCGACGCTCCCACCGCCTTCGCCGGCATGTTCGAGCTGCACGACATCCGCTCCGGCCGCGACCTCGTCGCCAATCTCGAGGGCCACACCTCGCCAGCCTCGAACATGGTCTGGGCCGACCGCGGCTCGATCGGCTACAAGCTGGTCGGCCGCCTGCCGCTGCGCCGCGGCGGCTCTCCCGATTTGCCGAAGCCCGGCTGGAGCGGCGCCTACGAGTGGGAGGGGACCGTCCCCTACGACGAGCTCCCCGAGGTCGTCGACCCCGAGAGCGGCTTCCTCGTCACCGCCAACAACCGCATCGTCGGCGACTCCTACCCGCACCACATCACCAGCGACTGGCTCGACGGCTACCGGGCGCGCCGGATCGAGGGCCTGCTGCGGGCGAGCGACGAGCACGACCTGGACGACTTCGAGGCGATGCAGTCCGACGACTTCTCCATCCCCGGCGTCGAGGCGGCGCGCCGCCTCGGCCGGCTGCGGCCGCGCGGACAGCGCGAGCGCAGCGCGATCGAGCGGCTGCGCAGCTGGGACGGGCGGCTCGACCCGAACACCGTCGCCGGCACGATCTACCAAGCCTTCCTGCTGCGACTCGGGCGCGAGTTCGCGCGCGCCGCGATCGGCGACCGCGACCTCGGCGAGCGCTGGCTCGACCGCGCCGACAACGGCTTCACCTCCCACGTCACCTCTCCGTGGCGCTGGCACTCGCACCTGATGAAGCTCTGGGAGGAGGGCGACGAGGACCTGATCGGGCGCTCCTGGGACGAGCTGGCGTTGGAAGCGCTGGCCGGCGGCCTCGACGACCTCGGCGACCGCTTCGGGCCCGACCCCGAGGGCTGGCGCTGGGGCCGCGTCCACGAGATGGGGTTCCCGCACCCTCTCGGCGAAGCGAACCCGCTGCTGCGCCGCCTGCTCAACCGCCGCCTCAAGGCCGGGGGCGCGCAGGAGACCGTCAGCCAGATCGCCTACGACCCCAACGACCCCTACCGCGCCGTCTGGGCGCCGAGCTGGCGCATGGTCGCCGACCCGGCCGACCCGGGCCGCTCGCGCTGGCAGATGTTCACCGGGCAGTCGGGCCACCCGGCCAGCTCCCATTACGACGACCTGCAGGCCGACTGGCTCGAGGGCCGCACCCAGCCGATGGCCGGCGAGGGCCCCTGGCGCGAGCTGCGCCTCATCCCCGCCTAGCACCCGACCCGACAGGACCCGCCGTTAGTTAGACACCCATAGGGTGCTCAACTAACGGCGGGTCCCTTGCAGGACGCTTCGGGAGCCGCCGCAACGTTCGGGCTGTGGCACGGTTGGGGGGAGAGATGCGGCGCGTCGCAACAGTCATGCCGCTCCTCGTCGCCATGCTGCTCGCCCTCGTTGGCGGCGGCCCCGCCACGGCGGACGGCGCGAGGACGGTCCACTTCCGCGGGCAGGCGGTCCAGGTCCCGGCCGGCTGGCCGGTGATCCGGCTGGCCGAGCATCCGCGCGCCTGCGTGCGGCTCGACCGCAAGGCGGTCTACGTCGGCAGGCCGAGCGCCGAGCAGGACTGCCCGGCCGAGGCGATGGGACGCCGCCGCGCGATCCTCGTCGGCGGCTCCGCGGCCGGCGGGGCCGCCTCCTCGGGTGACGCCGGCGCCAGCGCCGCGCCGCCCGCCCGCGTCTCGGCGCTCGCCGACTACACCGGCCTGGGCTTCGACGCCTGCGCGGCGCCCTCGCGGCAGGCGATGCGAGCGTGGGACGAGTCGCCCTACCGGGCGATCGGCGTCTACATCGGCGGCCTCAACCGCGCCTGCTCGCAGCCGAACCTCACCTCCGGCTGGGTGACCGAACAGGTCGCCCTCGGCTGGCACCTGATCCCCACCTACGTCGGCCTGCAGGCGCCGACCAGCGCCTGTTCGTCCTGCGCCACGCTCAGCCCTGGGTCGGCCACCCTGCAGGGAGCCGCCGCCGCCGACGACGCGATCGAACGGGCGCGCGAAATCGGCATCGGCCCCGGCAGCCCGATCTACAACGACATGGAGGCCTACTCGCGCACCTCCAGCGCCACCAACGCCACGCTCACCTTCCTCTCGGCCTGGACGCAGCGCCTGCACGCCTTCGGCTACGAGTCCGGCGTGTACAGCAGCGGCGCCTCGGGGATCGCCGACCTGGTCAGCCGGCTCGGCACCGGCTACGTGCAGCCCGACCACATCTGGATCGCCAACTGGGACGGCCGCCGCACCGCCGACGACCCCTACGTGCCCGACTACGCCTGGAGCGAACACCAGCGGATCCGCCAGTACCGCGGCGGCCACGACGAGCGCTGGGGCGGGGTGACGATCAACATCGACAACAACTACGTCGAAGGGGGCACCCACGGCGGCGCGGCGGTCGGCTCCCTCGACGACCCCAAAGGCAAGCTCGACCTGGTCGAATCGGCGGCGCCCGGCCAGGTCCGCGTCAGTGGCTGGGCCTTCGACCCGAG
>DASQDJ010000067.1:0-14032 GCA_035634215.1 Solirubrobacterales bacterium
CGCTCGCGTGGCTGGCCTGGTCGGCGGGGTTCACCTGTCGGTGACCGCTCTCCGCGGAGAGGTCGGGCAGGTGCTGGTGCCGGGTGCCGCCGCGGGCGACGTTGAGCGCCTGGGTGCCGCGGCAGATGGCGAGGATCGGAATCCCGCGCGCGTCGGCGGCGCCGGCGACCGCAAGCTCGAAGCGGTCGAGCGGCGGCTCCGTCGGACCAAGCTTCGGGGGGGGCTCGGCGCCGTAGGTGGCCGGGTCGTGGTCGGGACCGCCGGAGAGGCAGATCCCGTCGACGCGGTCGAGCAGCGGCTCGATCGCCTCGATCTCCAGCGGCGGCATCACCAGCGGGATCCCACCGGCCGCCTCGACGGCGCGCATGTAGGTCAGGCCCAGGGCCATCTCGAAGCTCGCTGGCTCTTCCCCCTGGGGGATCTGTTCGATGCTCTCCCGCCGGCGCACCTCTGAGGTCGTGACGCCGATCAGAGGCCGCCCGGGCTGGGCCGACGGCGATCCGTCGCGGCTCCCTTCGTCTCTCATGCCTCGATCACCCACGTGTCCTTGCAGCCTCCTCCTTGGGAGCTGTTGACGATCGTCTCATCGGCGCCGGCCGCGAAGCGGGTGAGCCCGCCCGGCATGGCCGCCGCGCCCTCGGCGCCACTGACCGAGAAGGGTCGCAAATCGACGCGGCGCGGCTCGAGTCGGCCACCGCACACGGTCGGGTGGGTGGAGAGCGAGATCGTCTCCTGGGCGATGAAGCGGGTCGGGTGGCGGCGGACGAGGTCGCGCGCCCGCTCGCGCTCCGCCTCGCTCGCGGCGGGCATCACCGTGACGCCCTGGCCGCCGAAGCCACCGCGCGGCTTCAGCGTCAGCTCGTCGAGGCGCGCCAGAGCCTCGTCCCGGGCCGCCTCGTCGCAGAGGTCATAGCTGGGGACCGAGCGCAACAGCGGCTCCTCGTCGAGATAGAAGCGGATCATCGGCTCGACGTAGGCGTGGGCCAGCTTGTCGTCGGCGACGCCGGTGCCGAAGGCGTTGAGGCAGCGGAGGCTGCCGGCCTCGAGTGCCGGCAGCAGCAGCTCGCCGATCTCGGTCGGCCGCCCCTCGGCGTCGCTGAGCCGCTCCGCGTCGAGGCGGCGGTAGAGGACGTCGATCGGCTGGCGGTCGCCCTCGCGCCGGGCGAAGAGGCGACCGCCTTCGCTCGTCAGCTCGGCCGGGGTGACGGCCGGCACGCCTAGCGCTTCGGCGAGCCGACGGTGCTCGAACCAGGCGCTGCTCTCCTCGCCGCTCGAGAGGACGGCGACCGCCGGTTCCTCGACGCCGTCCGGGGCGGCGGCGCGCAGCGCGTCGCCGAGCACCGCTGCGTAGTCGCCGATCGGCAGCGGCTCGACGCCGGCGTCCAGCGCCGCCGGCACGACCTCGCGCAGGGCGAACTCGTAGGCGGCGCCCGACGGCATGCGGTCGTTGTCCTCGAGCACGAGCACCTCGCCAGACGCGTCGCGGACCAGGTCGAGCCCCACCACGGTCGCGGGGGGGACGGCAGGGTCGATCAGGTTCCGCATCCGCGGTTCGTACCCGGTCAGCGAGTCGAGCAGGTGACGCGGCAGCTCTCCGTCCTCGAAGATCCGCCGCTTGCCATAGACGTCGACGACGAAGGCGTTGAGCGCTCGCGCGCGCTGCAGGATGCCGGCCTCGAGGGAGCGCCACTCGTCGGCGCCGATCACGCGCGGCACCGGGTCGACCTTGAGCGGCTCGCCGTCCCCGAAGGAGACGCCGCGCGCGTCGCAGTCGCCTTGGACCCGTTCGCGCAGCTCAGCCAGGTCGTGCCGGCGCAGCGCCTCGAGCACCGGCCCGTATAGCGGCCGCGGCGCGCCGGTCGAGTCGAACGCCTCATCGTAGCAGTCGGCCGCCGGCTGGTAGGTCTCCATCCCGCCCGACTACGTACCCGGTTCGGCCAATCCCTCTCCCGGCGCTTCCAGCGCTTCGATCTGCGGCAGCCGCCAGAGCAGGCTGGCGATGGTCAGCCCGACGGCGGCGCAGGCCAGGGCCAGGAACCATTGGCCGGCGCCGAGCATCGACATCTCGAAAAAGTGGCGGACAGGGGCGGCGGCGAGGATCAGCGCGAAGAGCGCTCCAAGCCCCGCGACCATCGCCAGCATGTAGCTCTGGATCGCGATGTGCTCGCGGCCCGGGCCGCGCTCGAGCAGCAGCACGAAGCAGAGGCCGAGGACGATCAGCGTCGTCGTCGCGGCGGTGCGGCCGTCCTCGAGCGAGCCGCCGAAGACGGTGTCGACGAGGAAGAAGCAGGCGATCGAGCCGAGCGCCGTCGCCAGCCCGGCCGGCACCGCGAAGGCGGCGAGCGCCCGCAGCAGGCGCCCACGGTAGAGCGGCCCGTCGGAGGGCGCCAGCGCCAGCACGAACGACGGCACGCCGATCGTCAGGAAGGCGGCCAGGGTGAGGTGGCGGGGGAGGAAGGGAAAGGCGAAGCCCGGCACCGCGACGAGCAGGATCAGCGCCGCCGCGTAGACGCTCTTGGTCAGGTAGAGGCGGCCGAGGCGGTGGATGTTGCGGGCGATTCGCCGCCCCTCGGCTACCGCCTCCGGCAGGCGGGCGAACTGGTCCTTCAGCAGGACCACGTCGGCGACGCCCTTGGTGACCTGGGCGCCCGAGCCCATCGCGACCGCGAGCCGTGCCTGCTTCAGCGCCGGCACGTCGTTGACGCCGTCGCCGATCATCGCCGTGTAGCGGCCCGACGCCCGCAGAGCCTCGACCAGCGCCTTCTTCTGCTCGGGCGCGATCCGGCAGAAGATCGTGTTGCGCCGCGCCGCGTCTGCGAGGCCGTCGGGGTCGTCGGGCAGCTCGGAGCCCTCGACGACGCCGGCCTCGCGCGGCACGCCGACGGCATAGGCGACGGCGGTCACGGTCGCCCGCGCGTCTCCGGAGATCAGCTTCAGGTCGACGCCCTCCTCGGCGATGAAGGCGATCGTCTCGGCCGCGTCGGGCCGCAGGGTCTCCTCGAGCACGACGAGGGCGAGCGGCCGCAGTCGCGGCGGTTGGGACGCCGCCGCGTCGGCCGGCAGTCCGTCGCTCGACTCGCCGAAGGCGACGACGCGCCGCCCCGCCGAGGTCTGCTCGTCGAGCTTGCGGGAGAGGCCCGGCGGCAGCTCCAGCGCCCCGGCGGCGACGAGCACGTCGGGCGCGCCGAAGACGTACGCGGAGCCGTCGATCTCAAGGCCGCTCCACTTCCACTTCGAGGAGAACGGGACTTCGCCGCCCACCCGGCTCGCCTCGCCGGGGAAGGCGGCGGCGACCGTCTCCAGGGTGCGGTTGCGATCGCCGGCACTGGCCGCGAATCGACCCAGCGCGGCCTTGACCGCCTCGGGGTCGGCGCCATCGGCGACCTCGACCCCGAGCAGCCGCAGCTCGCCGTCGGTCAGCGTGCCGGTCTTGTCGACGCAGATCGTGTCGACCGCGGCGAGGCTCTCGGTGGCGCTCATCTGCTGGACGAGCGTGTCGTTGCGCGCCAGCCGCACGGCGGCGACGGCGAAGGTGACGCTCATCAAGAGCACCATCCCCTCGGGGATCAGGGTGATCAGGCCGGCGGTCGCCGTCTGCGCCGCCTCGACCAGGTCGACGCTGCGCATCTGGAAGGTGAGCAGCAGGACGGCGGCCAGCGGCACCATCACGTACGTGGTGGCGACGATCACCCGGTTGACCTCGTGCTGGAGCGGCGAGGGCGGGTGCCGGAAGGCCTTCGCCTCACCCGCGAGGCGGCCCGCGTAGCTTTCCTCGCGCACCGCGTCGACCCGGTAGCGGCCCGAGCCGGAGATGCCGAAGGAGCCCGACAGCGCCCGGTCGCCGTGCTCCTTGCGGACGCCGTCGGACTCGCCGGTCAGCAGCGACTCGTCGAGCGTCAGGCCGCGGCTGGCGATCACCTCGCCGTCGGCGACCAGCTGGTCGCCGGGCTCGACCGCGATCACGTCGCCGGGGACGACCTCCTCGGCCGGCAGCTCGACGATCTGGCCGTCGCGGACGACCTTGGCGTGAGGGGCGACGAGCACCGCCAGCTCCTCCAGCGTCCGCTTCGCCTTCAGCTCCTGCCGGATGCCGATGTAGGAGTTGACCACGGCGATCGCCAGGAAGGCCGCGTCGGCGAACAGCCCCAGCGAGAGGATCAGGAGGCCGAAGAAGACGACGATCGCGTTGAAGAGCGTGAAAACGTTGCCGGCGACGATCCCGGCGGTCGAGCGCGAGGCGCCCTCCTTCGGCGGGCCCAGCTTGCGCAGCCGCTTCGCTGCCTCGGCGCCGGTCAGTCCCTCGTCCATGGCCCTATTCAATAGGGTGGCGAGGCGATGGCTGGAAGGGCCACTCCCGAAATGACCGCGGCCCGGATGAGGCCGAGTGACGCTGCGCGGTTACGGCCCCTCCCCGACGTGCCGCGTAGCGCTGCTACGCGGCAGTCGTGTCGTGTCCGTCCCGCTTGGTCATCGGCCTCCCCGGACTCCCGCTCATTTCGGTCGTGACCCTCAAGCTCGGACTGAACCTCGGCTACTGGGGCATCGGCCCCGCCGGCCAGGACGCGGTCGAGGTCGTCCAGGCGGCCGAGCGGGCCGGCTTCGAGTCGGTCTGGGCGGCCGAGTCGTACGGCTCCGACGTGGTCAGCGTGCTCGCCTGGCTGGCGCCGCAGACCGAGACGATCAAGCTCGGCGCGGCGATCATGCAGGTGCCGGCGCGCCCTCCCGCCGCCGCGGCGATGGCCGGCGCGACGATCGACAAATTGAGCGGCGGGCGGTTCCTCTTCGGATTCGGCCCGTCGGGCCCGCAGGTCTCAGAGGGCTGGTACGGCGTCCCTTACGCCAAGCCGTGGGGCCGCACCCGCGAGTACATCGAAGTGGTGCGCGAGATCGTCGCCCGCGAGGGCAAGCTCGACCACCAGGGCGAGCATTACCAGCTGCCGCTGCCGGGCGGGGAGGGAAAGCCGCTGAAGCTCAACTTCCACCCCGAGCGCGCCCAGATCCCGATCTTCGTCGGCGCGATCGGTCGCAAATCGGTCGAGATGGCGGCGGAGATCTGCGACGGCTGGATCCCGATCTTCTTCAGTGTCGACGCCTTCGAGTCGACCTGGGGGGAGCACCTCGAGGCAGGCTTCGCAAAGGGCGGTCGCCAGCGCTCCGACCTCGAGGTCTCGCCCTCGTTGCAGGTCGCGATCGACGGCGACCTCGAGGCGGCCAAGAGCGTCGTCAAGGCAGGGCTCGTCCTCTACTTCGGCGGAATGGGCAGCCGCAAGACGAACTTCTACGTCGACTTGGCGCACCGCTTCGGCTTCGGCGAGGTGGCCGACGACGTGCAGCGCCGCTTCCAGGACGGCGACCGCGAGGGTGCCTTCGCCGCGATGCCCGACGAGATCGTCGAGGCGACCTCGTTGGTCGGCAGCGAGGCAGAGGTGGCGGAGCGGATCGAGCGCTTCCGCGGCGCCGGGATCGACCGCCTGATCGTCTCGCCCGTGCATGTCGACCGCGGCGAGCAGCTGCACACGATCGAGCGCCTTTCGGCTCTGGCGGCCGGCTGAGCCGCGTCGGCGGACCGGCTCTCGCGCTCATTGCATAGTCTTCCGCGCCGCATGAAGATTGGTGTCCCGAAAGAGACCGCCGACGGGGAGCGCCGCGTGGCGCTCGTCCCCGACGTCGTCACTTCGCTGAAGAAGAACGAGCGGCTCGAGGTGCTGGTCGAGACGGGGGCGGGCGTGGCCGCCGGCCATCCCGACTCCCAGTACGGCGAGGCGGGCGCCAACGTGGTCGACGGCGGCACGGCCTGGGGCGCGGATGTCGTCCTCTGCGTCGGCACGCCGAGCGCCGAGAAGATCGGCTCGCTCAAGTCGGGCCAGGTCCTTATAGCCCACCTCGACCCGTGGACCGCCGCCGAGACCAACAAGGCGTTGGCCGGGGCCGGTGTCACCAGCTTCGCGATGGAGGCGGTGCCGCGCACCACCCGGGCGCAGGCGATGGACGCGCTCTCCTCGCAGGCCGCCGCCGGCGGCTACGCCGCGACCCTGATCGCCGCCCGCGAGTCGGGCCGCTTCTTCGGGATGATGACCACCGCCGCCGGCACCGTGCCGCCGGCCAAGGTGCTCGTGCTCGGCGCCGGCGTCGCCGGCCTGCAGGCGGTCGCGACCGCCAAGCGGCTCGGCGCGATCGTCACCGGCTTCGACATCCGCCGCGCCGCCTGGGAGCAGATCGCCTCGCTCGGCGGCCGCCCGCTGGAACTGGACTTCATCCCCGACGCCGAAGGCGAGGGCGGCTACGCGCGCCCCCTCACCGACGAGGAGAACGCCAAGGTCGTCGAGGCGATCGGCGAGAACGTCGCCAAGCAGGACGTCGTCATCACGACCGCCGCGATCCCCGGACGGCCGGCGCCGCGCCTGATAACCGCCGACGCGGTGCGCACCATGCAGCCCGGCTCGGTGATCGTCGACCTCGCCGCGGAGAGCGGCGGCAACTGCGAGCTGACCAAGGCGGGGGAGACGGTCGTCGAGGGCGGCGTCAAGATCGTCGGCGCCCGCAACCTGCCGGCGGAGATGCCGGTCCCGGCCTCCCAGCTCTATGCCAAAAACCTCGAGAACCTGCTCGGGCTCCTGGTCGGCGAGGACGGCAATCTGAACGTCGACTTCGAGGACGACATCGTCGCCGCCGCCTGCATCACGCACAGCGGCGAGATCCGCAACGAGAGGGCGGCGAAGTGAGCGCGCCCACGGAGGCCCCCGCATGGACCTGATCACCGAGCTGACGATCTTCGTGCTCGCCGCCTTCGTCGGCTTCGAGGTCATCTCGAAGGTGCCGACGACCCTGCACCCGCCGCTGATGTCGCAGACCAACGCGATCCACGGGATCGTGATGCTGGGCGGCCTGATCGTCGTCGGCTTCGCCGACGACGGGCTCGAGTACGTGATCGGCACGATCGCGATCGCCTTCGGCGCGATCAACATCGTCGGTGGCTTCATGGTCACCGACCGGATGCTCGGGATGTTCTCGCGCAAGCCGAGGCCGAAGGCCGAGGCGGGCGCTGACGGAAAGGGCGGCAGCTGACGTGAGCGCGCTCACCCAGATCCCCTTCGCCGTCTTCGAGCCGGGTGGCGACGCCGCGACCGCGCTCTACATCGTCGCCTTCTCGCTGTTCATCATCGGCGTGCGCCGCGGCACCCACCCGACCACCGCCAAACAGGGCAACCTGATCGCCGCTTTCGGCATGGCGATCGCCGTCGTCACCACCCTGCTGCTCGACGGCATGGGCAACTGGGGCATCCTCTTCGGCGGCCTCGCGATCGGCACGGCGATCGGCGTGGTCGCCTCGCTGCGCGTCCCGATGACCGAGATGCCGCAGATGGTCGCCCTCTACACCGGCGTCGGCGGCGGCGCCGTCGCCCTGATCGCCTGGTCCGAGATCCGCCACGGCATCGCGGGCGGCCATGAGATCCCACTCGACGTGCTGATCCCGGTCCTCTTCGCCGCGGTAGTCGGCTCTGTCTCCTTCTGGGGCTCGAACATCGCCTTCGCCAAGCTCCAGGACCTGATCCCGACCCGCCCGATCGCGGCACCCGGCCAGCAGGTCATAAATGCCCTGCTCGTGATTGGAATCGTCGTCGCCTGCGTGATCACGGCGATCGACAACAACCACCCGTCAGAGGGCATCTTCATCGCGATCCTCTTGGCCTCGGCGCTGCTCGGCAACCTCGTCGTCCTGCCGATCGGCGGCGCCGACATGCCGGTCGTGATCTCGCTGCTCAACGCCTTCACCGGCCTCTCCGCCGCCGCGGCCGGCTTCGCGCTCGACAACGTCGCGCTGATCGTCGCCGGCACGCTGGTCGGCTCCTCGGGAACGATCCTGACGATGGAGATGGCGACCGCGATGAACCGCTCGGTCGGCAACATCCTCTTCTCCGGCTTCGGCGGCGCCCCGGCGGGCGGCGGCGGCAGCGGCGAGGAACGCCCGCACACCTCGATCGGCGCCCAGGACGCGGCGATCAAGCTCGCCTACGCGGACTCGGTCGTGATCGTCCCCGGCTACGGCCTCGCCGTCGCCCAGGCCCAGCACGCGATCAAGGAGGTCGCCGACGAGCTGGAGAAGCGGGGCGTCACGGTCAACTACGCCATTCACCCCG
This sequence comes from Solirubrobacterales bacterium, assembly GCA_035634215.1. Lineage (GTDB taxonomy): Bacteria > Actinomycetota > Thermoleophilia > Solirubrobacterales > 70-9 > VRUE01. The sequence goes on from DASQDJ010000067.1 coordinate 8,139, forward strand.
TGGCGGGCCGTATGCCTGGCCACATGAACGTCCTGCTCGCCGAGGCCGACGTGCCCTACGAGCAGCTGCGCGAGATGGAGGAGATCAACCCGGAGATGCCGCGCACCGACGTCGCCGTCGTCGTCGGCGCCAATGACGTCACCAACCCAGCGGCGAAAAACGACCCCGACAGCCCGATCGCCGGCATGCCGATCATCGAGGTCGACCAGGCCCAGCAGGTGATCGTCATCAAGCGCTCGCTCAGCCCCGGCTTCGCCGGCATCGACAACGACCTCTTCTACGAACCGAACACGTCGATGCTCTTCGCCGACGCCAAACAGGCCGCGGCCGATATCGCCGCCGAGATCGGCAACCTCTAGCCGCAAACTCGGCGAGCTTCCGTCCGGCACCGGGGCGAATCCCGACGTTGACGCACTTGACCGCCCACTGTGGGTGGTCAACGTGAATCACGTCTGCGAGAGGAGCGCCGGGAGCGGCTGGCTCAGCGCGAACGCGCCCTTTCCGGCCTCGCCACCCGCCAGCACGGGGTCCTCTCCAGAGACCAGCTCCTGGAGGCCGGTGTAACAAGCCGCGCGATCGAGCGCCGGCTGAGGTCGGGGCGCCTTCACCCGCTCCACCGCGGCGTCTACGCGGTCGGCCACCAACGCCTCGGCATGCGATCTCACTGGATCGCCGCCGTGCTCGCTTGTGGCGAGGGAGCCGTGCTGAGCCATCGCAGCGCGGCGACGCTCTGGGGTTTGCTGCGTCCGCGTCGCGGCCCGATTGACGTCTCGGCCGGACGCTCTCGCACCAGGCGGAGGGGCCGGAACCACCTCGTCTGGGTGCATCGAGGTCGAGTGCTACCGGAGGATCGCGAGACGGTCGCCCACATTCCGGTCACCTCTGTAGCCCGGACGCTGCTTGACCTCGCCGAAGTACTCGACGAGCAACAGCTCGAGAAGGCGTTCGAGGAGGCCGACCGACTCGGGGTTCTCGAGCTGCGGGCGCTCGAAGAGGTCTGCGCGCGAGGGCGGGGACGCCGCGGATTGAAGCCGCTTCGCCGGCTGATCGAGGAGGCCTATGTCCCCGAGCCCGTCCGCTCGGCGCTCGAGGAGGAAGTGATCGCTCTCTGCCTCCGGTACCGCCTCCCCGTGCCGCGGACCAACGTCGAGGTGCTCGGGCACGAGGTCGACGCCTTCTGGCCGGAGCGAAAGGTCACGGTCGAGGCCGATAGCTGGTCCTTCCATCGCCATCGCGCCGCCTTCGAGCGTGACCGCAAACGCGACGCTGCGATGCAGGCGGAGGGCTACAGCGTCATCCGCCTCACTCATCGACGGATCAGACGAGAACCCGACCGGGTCGCGGCCGAGCTACGCCGTCTCCTCGAACCCCCCGGCGAGCAGGGTCAAGGGACCGTCGAGTGGGTGGGCCTGGTCGGTCTCGTGGCGACCTTGCTCGTGGCGCTGGTCGCGGTAGGCGCGCGGATGCCCGGAGCGGCGCTCGCCGGGGAGGTCGGCTCGAAGCTCCTCTGCGCCGCGGCGCTCGCCGAGCGCTGCGGCGACGAACCGATCCTGATCGCTGCCTACGGCGACGAAGTGGGCCGGCTCGTCCGCGAGCGCATGCCGTCGATCGCCTTCGAGCGCGGGTCGCGTGCCCTCCCCGTGGACTTCCGCCGCTGCCGCCGCCCGGCCTGCGCCGACGGCTCGGCGCGCGGCCTGGTCGACCGCGGCGACCGTGGCCTGCCGGTCACCGCCTTCGTGCACGTGATCGACTGCCGGGAGGGAGGGAGCACCGAAGCGGGCGAGCCGGTGACCGGGGCTCCGGTGGTCGACAGGTCCGATTGCTCGGGCGCCCGGGACGGCAATCTCTACCTCCAGTACTGGCTCTACTACGTCGACTCGGCGACGATGCGCGGCGTGCCGATCGCCGGCCAGCGGGGCTACCACCCCGACGACTGGGAGTCGGTGCAGGTGCGGATCGGCCCGGACGGCCGCGTCGACGAACGGGCTTCCTCCCACCATGGCTACAACCACGCGGCCGGCGTCGCCAACGCCGGCGCCGACGTGGGCATCGACGCCGTTCGCGGCCTCGCGGAGGCGATCGGCGCTCGGCCGCGCAACGGGTGGGGCCCCTCTGAGGGGCTGCTCCGCGTCTCCGGCGGCAGCCACGCCGGCAACGCCGAGGGGTACTTCGATCTCGACCGCATCGCCCCGGCGCCGTCGATCCATCTCGTGCCGCTCGAGCCGATTGCCGTCGCCGGGCACCGCTATCGCTTCGCCGTCAGCCCGCCCTGGCGCAAGCGCGCCTGGACCGACCCCGAGGCGAGCGGCACCGACTGATCGCCGGTCGGCTCTTCCTCGCGCCGCTCGCGGCGCGCTAGGGTTTTTCGATCGCCATGGAGGTGACGGCAAGCTCCCGCTCCAAGGGCGCGATCGCGGACCGGCTCGCCGAGACGCGGCAGCGCACGCTCGAGCTGATCGAGCCGCTCGACGACGAGCAGCTGAACCGCGTCTACTCGCCGATTCTCAGCCCGCTTGCCTGGGACCTCGGCCACATCGCCAACTTCGAGGAGCTTTGGCTGGTCCGGACGATCGGCGACCGCGAGCCGCTCCGGGGCGACCTCGGCCGCTTCTACGACGCGATCGAGACCCCCCGCGCCATCCGCGGTCAGCTGCCCATCCTGCGTGGCGAGGAGCTGCGCCGCTACCTGGCGGAGGTCCGCGAGCGCACCCTGGAAGTGCTCGACGAAGTCGAGATCGACGCCGAGGGAGATGACCCGCTGCTTCGCCAGGGGTTCGTCTACGAGATGCTGATCGCCCACGAGCAGCAGCACAACGAGACGATGCTGCAGCTGCTGATGATGGTCGACGGCTACGAGCCACCGGTCGGCGCCGACCCGACGCCCGTCTGCGAGCCTCAACCAACGCTCGGGAGCGTCGCCGTGGAGGCCGGCACGTACGCGATCGGCGCCCCGCCGACCGGCTGCGCCTTCGACAACGAGCGGCCTCGGCACACGGTCGCGCTCGGCTCCTTCGAGATCGACCTCCTGCCCGTCACCAACGGCGAGTACGCCCGCTTCGTCGCCGCGACCGACGCCGAGCCGCCGCTCTACTGGCGGCCTGACGGGGACGGCGGCTGGATCCGGACGTCGATGGGGCGCCGCGAGCCGCTCGACCCGGCGGCCCCGGTCGTCCACGTCTCCTGGCACGAGGCCGACGCCTTCGCCCGCTGGGCCGGCAAGCGACTGCCGACCGAGCACGAGTGGGAGGTCGCGCATTCACAACTCGCCGCGGTCGGCCAGGTCTGGGAGTGGACCGCGTCGGACTTCGTCGCGTACCCGGGCTTCGAGCCCTTCCCCTACCCGGAGTACTCGCAGGCCTTCTTCGGCGACGAGCACAAGGTGCTCCGCGGTGGCTCGCGCGCGACCCGCCGCAACGTGATGCGGCCGAGCTTCCGCAACTGGGACCTGCCCCAGCGCCGGCAGATCTTCGCCGGGCTGCGCTGCGCGAGGGACGCATGACCCCCGAGGCCGCGCCGGAGCAGATCCAGATCGAGGTCCACCTCGACGGCGACGGTCGGGCGCGGATGGAGCGCGACGTCCGGCTCGGGCTCAGCGCCGAGCCGAAGGAGCTGCCGCCCAAGTACTTCTACGACGAGCGAGGCTCGCTGCTCTTCGAGCGGATCACCGGGCTCCCCGAGTACTACCCGACGCGAACCGAGCGGTGGATCCTCGCCGAGCGCTCACGCGAGATCGTCGCGGCCGCCGGTCAGCCGGCCACCCTCGTCGAGCTCGGCTCCGGCTCGGCGACGAAGACGCGCCACCTGCTCAGCGCGATGCGCGACAGCGGCTGCCTTGCCACCTACATGCCGCTGGACATCTCCGCCGAGATCACCGAGGCGACCGCGACGGCGCTCGTCGCCGAGTACCCCAACCTGGCCGTCCACGGCCTGGTCTGCGACTTCGAGCACGACTTGGACCGCATCCCCGCCGGCGAGGGGAGCCGCCTCGTCGCCTTCCTCGGCGGCACGATCGGCAACCTCTACCCCGAGCCGCGCGCCGACTTCCTCCGCCGCGTCGCCGCCCTGCTGCGGCCCGGCGACCACCTCCTGCTCGGGGTGGACCTAGTCAAGGACACCGCCCGCCTCGAGGCGGCCTACGACGACTCGGCCGGCGTCACGGCGGAGTTCAACAAGAACGTCCTCCACGTCCTCAACCGCGAGCTGGGCGCGGACTTCGACCCCGCCCGCTTCCAGCACGTCGCCCGCTATGACAGCGACGCCGCCCGCATGGACATCGGCCTGCGCTCGCTCGTCGAGCAAGCCGTGCGGATACCCGCGCTCGGGCTCGCCGTCGCCTTCGCCGCCGGGGAGACGATGCGGACCGAGATCTCCGCCAAGTTCACCCGACCGACGTTGGAAGCGGTCTACCGCGAAGCCGGCCTCACCCTGGTCGGCTGGTTCACCGATCCGGCGGAGGACTACGCACTGAGCCTCGCCACGGTTTAGAGTCATTCGCTACGAGGGGGAGCGAGGGAAGAGACCCGAGGAGGACCCAGTGACCCTTGACGTCCACCTGTACGGCGAGCGGATCGGGACCCTGTTCCCGGCTGGCGAGAACGACTATCGCCTCGCCTACGCGCCGGAGCTCGTCGAGAAGGTCGGCTCGGGCGTCTCGCTGCTGAGCAGCGCGCTGCCCACCCGGGTGGAGCCCTACAGCTCAGACGCGACCCAGGCGTTCGTCGACGGCCTGTTGCCGAGCGGGCGGCGCCGCCTGAAGCTGGCCCGCGAGCTCCAGGTCGATCCCGCGGACGGCTACGCGCTGATCGCCGCGACCGGCCGCGACTGCGCCGGCGCCGTTACCTTCCTTCCTCGTGGGAGGCGAGTCGCCCGGCCCGCCGAGGACGAGGTCGCCTGGCTCGAGGACGACGAGCTGAAGGAGGCGCTGGCGCCGTCGTCGCGGCAGCTGCATCCGACCCGCGAGCCGCGGATGCGCTTCACGCTCGCCGGCGTCCGCCACAAGCTGAGCCTCGTCCGCGACGAGCGCACCGGCCGCTGGGCCCTGCCAGACGCCGGCCTGCCGAGCACCCACGTCGTCAAGCCCGAAACGGGCGAATACCCCGAGTTCGTCGCCAACGAGATGTTCTGCTCGAGCGTCGTGCGCGAGATCGGGCTGCCGGTCGTCTCCACCTCCGTCGAGCGGATCGGCGGCCGTGCCTGTCTGGTCTCGGAGCGCTTCGACCGGGAAGGCCGGGGGACGGACGCCAAGCGCGTCCACCAGGAGACGTTCTGCCAGGCCCTCGGGTATGCGCGCTCGGGCGAGCAGACCAACGGCGGGTGCGCCGACGGCCCCGGCTTCCCCGAGGCGTGCGGCCTGCTCAGGGCGGTCGCGCGCGACGACGATCCATCGGCGCTCTTCGCGATCGCCTTCTGCGACTACATGCTCGGCAACGGCGACGCGCACGGCGACAACTTCGCTCTTCTCTTCCATGGCGACGGCATGGCGCTGGCGCCGTTCTACGACATCGCCTCGACCGCCGTCTACGACGAGCCGCTGCACACCGGCATGGTGATCTCAGGGGACTACACCGAGACCGCCTACCTGCTCGAACTGGCGCAGATCGCCGAAGACTGCTCCTTCGACTTCGTCCTCCTGCGCGAGCTGGCGGCGAGCACCGCGGCAAAGCTGAACGAGGCGCTCGACGTGGTCGCCGCCCGCGCCCGCGCCGAGGGCTGGCACGCGCCGGTCATCGACAGCATCGCGGAACTGGCCGGCGAGCGCGCCTTCGGGCTCGGCGTCGAGGTCGAGTACTAGAGCTCGCGACGACGCGGCGCGGCTAGCTAGGGCGCCAGCGCCTCGATCGTCTCGGCGAGCTTGTCGGGCGCGACGATCGGCGTCAGGACCGGCAGGGTGATGC